>JAUYGA010000106.1 GCA_030690755.1 Nanobdellota archaeon | reverse complement strand
TTTTATCTTATTTATTCTTATGATTGTATAGAAAAGAGATATTGTATCCTATTGTGTTCTTAGAGCATTATAAATCCTAAAGAAGGCCTTGTCAACATCATCTTTGTCATAGCCAGAGCTTATCAATGACTCTTTTATTTTGTCTTCATTATCTCCATGCTGCTTTGCGACATTTATCAGTTGTATGATTTCTTGGCTTCGGTCTATTTTTTCAGGTGTTCCAGCTAGTTTCACTCCAAGCGGGACAGGTGCAGGGGTTTTTTCTATGTTTCCAGCAATGGCAGGTGTCATATTTCTATTTTGTTCTCTGTTATTCTGTTGAGTGATATCCTTGACAAAATGTTTGGCTTTTTCATGTATTCTTTTCTTATCGCCGATTGTCATCTGGTTTTCACGAATCTCTATTCCTGGAGTCAAATTTTCGTTTGTTTCAATTTCCATCTTTTTGACATTGACTCTGACAATAGGGTATTCTGCATGTTTTTTGTTATGCAATTCTTTTTCTTGTTTATGCCTCTGTTCAAGCTCGCGCCTTTCATGTTCTCTCTCTGTCTTTATTTTTTCCATCTCTTTATGATGATCCTGTTTTGTAATTGTGTTTTTATTGAGTATAAAGCTTAAGATGTCTTTTCGTTTTTCCTCTTTCTTCTTTTCCTCTTCAAGCAGGAGGCCTGTTTCGAAAATATTGTTTCTTATTTTTCTTTGCAGTTCAATATAGAAGTTCTTCTGTTGTTCTATCTTTTTGTCTTTTTCATCAAGATTCTGGTTGAGATTTTGTATCAGTGCGTTGAGTTCGACTTCTCTTTCTGCAGCTTGTCTGACTAGACTGTTGAATCTCTCATCATTTTCATATTTGTGGATATTGAATAGTCTTAAGTAATACTCTTTTATTCTATGGACATCTGATTTTTCCTTGCTCATTGCCGCCTTGAGCTCATTATTTTCAGTTATTAATAATTTGATAGTTTCTTCAAATTCTTTGTCTTTTCTAGATTTTCGTTCTATGTCAAATTCTTCTTTCAAGGTGCGTAGCGCTGTTTCTTTCAAATTAAGTATCTTGTTTATTTCCTCGATGTGTTTATGTAAATCGCGAATGGTTTTTTCATTTTTTTCTATAACTTTGCGGTTTTTTAGTTCATCCATGCAAAAAGTCCTCAGTTTTGAAATAGAGATGTTTGCTTCCTGCAGCTGTTTTTCTTTTATCATTATCTTGTCATGAAGTTCGCCATTTTTTCTTTTTTCTTCTAGCAGCGCAAGAGCGACATTGTTTTTTTCTTCATTAATCTCTCTCGCTTTTTTCTCTAAGAATTTTATTTCATCTTCTTCGGTTTTTATGATTTTTCCGTATTTGGATTTGTATTCGGGCCTTATTTTGAGATATGTGTTTTCTTGCGCTAATGCTCTTAACTCATTTTCTTTTTTTCTGAAAACTGTCTCGCTTAGAAGTATGTTTTTTTTGCTTTCATTAAGCTCGCTTTGCAGGTATTGTATCATTCCTTCTTTTTTTTGCATTTCTCTTTGTAGTTTGGTTATGTTGCTTCCTTTTATCTCATTTTCTTTACGTTCAATCTTTTCCAATGCGAGATTTTTTCTCATCACATCGTTGTTTTCTTCAGCCAGAGTTTCAAATTCTTTTTCTTTCTTTCTTAAAACTGCTTCTGTGAGAAGCAGGCTTTTTTTATTTTTATTTAGTTCATTGTTCAGAAATTGCGCAGTTTCTTCCTTTTTTTGTAGCTCTTTTTGCAGTTCTGTTATGTTTAATTTTTTCCTTTCATCTTCTTTCATAGCTGATGCATAAAGACTTAGTTTCTTTATGCGATTATCACTTTTTTTGAGTTGATTGTTCTCTTCAATTAGTCTATTAGTTTCATCTTGTTTTCTTTTGAATGCTGCTTCTGTCAAGAGCAGCCGTTTTTTTAATTCATTAAGCTCATTATTGAGAGATTGTATTGTTTCTTGTTTTTCTTGCGTCTCTATTTCGTTTATTTCAGATTTTTTCCTTTCACTATCCCTGAGTCTGGATACTTCAAAGCTTAGTTTCCTGACTACATCTTCATTTTGTTCTAATTTCTGTAGAATTTCGGCATTTATCGAACTAAGTTTTTGGCTAGAATCTATAAGAGTATCAATATCGCTAGCGGATTTTTTTTCTTTCATCAGGCCTCTTTTTTTATCTATTGTAATATGACTTTATAAATCTTATTTAAATAAGGCGAAGTCAAGTTAAGTGCCAAACGTTCTATTGTTTTTGTGAACGCCTCGCTTCACTTTGCTCATTTCATTCGTAAAGTTCGCTCGGGTTGCCATCGATTCGGCTCGTCGCTGTTTTAATTTTTGCAACGTTGAAGCCCCGGATGGGGCGTCCCCCTCAACTCTTATGATGTTAAATTTGAAGGCGCCTCATAAATTGATGGCAACCTTTGCTTTCACAAAAACTAGGTCCTACAAGTTGACTTCACCTTTAAATAAAGTGATGTTTAAAATCTTTAACTTAATTATTATTCATTTGTTTGATTTGCTTCCTTGCAGTGAGATATTTGCTAAAAGCGCTTCTATCTGTAAAAATTCATCAGATCCTTCAACCATTCTGAATTCTATCTCTCCGCATTTTTCTATCAGAGTCATTTTATCCCTGTTGTCTAATTGCACATTCCATAGCTCTTTTTCAATCTGTTTCACTACATCTATTCCTGAGATGCCGTATTTTAGCATGATATCAAGAAGTTTTTCGCGCGCTTCGACAAACTTATTTTTTATCGCAAGTTCCAGGACGTCTTTTATTTCTTTTGGCTTTGCGATTGATGCTAAAGAATAGACTAATTCTTCATTGATATGTTTGCTTATTGCTGCGCAGCTTTGGAGTATGTTTTCAACCCGTCTTACATCTCCGTTTGTTATCTCGAACAATGCATCTTCTGCTTTCTTGTCTATCTGCAGATCTTCTTCTTTTGCAATGCTTTGGACTATTGTGTTAATGTCGTGCTTTTCAAGCGGTTTAAATCTAAATACAGTGCATCTGCTCTGTATTGGATCGATGATTTTTGATGAGTAATTGCATGATAATATGAAGCGGCATGTTTGGGTGTAATTTTCCATTGTTCGCCTTAGCGCTTGCTGCGCCTCTTTTGTCAATGCATCGCATTCGTCAAGGTATATTATCTTGAAAGGAGCATTGCCTATGGCGCGGGTCCTTGCAAAATCTTTTACTTTATTTCGAATCACATCTATTCCTCTTTCATCTGAGGCATTAAGTTCTAGAAAGTTTTGGCCCCATTCATTTCCAAAGAATTCTCTTGCAATGACTAAAGATAGTGTTGTTTTTCCTATTCCTGCCGGGCCTGAGAATAAGAGGTGTGGCATGTTCTTTTTTTCCACAAAAGCCTTTACTCTGCTGACTATTTCCCTGTGCCCTTTTACTTCAGCAAAGGTTTTTGGACGGTATTTTTCAGTCCAAATCGCATGCATGTTTGACCTCTAATGATTTTTATTGGTTTTAGTTTTATTTGCTTATTTTTTGCTCTTCTTATCGCCTTTTTCAGTTTTAGGTTTTTTTGTTTCCTTTGCCTCTTTTTTCTCTTGAGGTTTTTCCTGCGTTTTCTTTTCTTTTTTGACAGAATCAATTATTTCAAGGCCAAGTTTTTTGAATTCTTCTTTTATTTTTTCATGGCTTGCGTTTTTTTCTATTTTTATCAGTTTATCAAGCGGATCAAGATGTGTTACATTGCACTTTTTTCTTCTGACCTGCCCATCTATTAGACAGTAGTTCTTATCAACTAAATCTATAATTACGCATATTTTT
>JAUYGA010000092.1 GCA_030690755.1 Nanobdellota archaeon | reverse complement strand
ACTGGCTTCCAGATAATCTTGGATGTATTCTTTGATGGCAAAGCCGTTGTGATCGGCGCCTAAATAAATTGTCATATTATTTTTTTAACTTTTTAAATTTTTGGATTTTCTAGAAATAGCAAAGATGCCCAAAACCGAAAGATAGGTAGCGGTAAATTCGGTTGCCAGCTTGTAGTTATTTTTGTCAAAAGCGCTCAGCAGTATAAAGACCATTATCAGGATTGTCCATAAAATGACAAAGATTTCTCCGTGGTATCTGGACATAAATTTGGCTGATTTCCAGCGATTATATTCTTTGAGGCCGGTATAAATGCTTAGTATTGACAGGTAAATAATAGTAATATCAGTTAAGAGATGATTGAGGTCAGAGATAGCAAAAAAGGTCAAGGAAAATATGATAGCCGCTACTATTCCCCAGAAGTTGGATAGTATTCGCCAGAAATTTAATTCTTTCTTTTTATCATTCATGACTTAATCTTAGCATATTTTTAGATTGATATAAAATTGTTAAAATGCTAAAATAATTTACTAAGCTATAAATTATGAAATTTTTGACCAAATATATAAAAGATTATAAAAAACTTCTAGTTGGAGTTTTGGTTTTGGGAGCGATTAATCAGATTTTTTCTCTGCTTGATCCCCAGATTTTTCGTTTACTGATAGACAATTATGCTAGCCGGGCTACTGAACTAGAGAAAAATGAATTTATCAGTGGCGTCGGCTTGCTTCTTTTGGCTTTTGTCGGCGTGGCTCTAGTTTCCAGAATTGCCAAAAATTTTCAAGATTATTATACCAATGTGATTACTCATAGGTTGGGCACCCATCTTTACGCTCAGAGCGTATCCCATTCGCTTTCCTTGCCCTATGAGATGTTTGAGGATCAGAGCTCCGGAGCGATATTGCAAAAGATGCAAAAAGCCCGTGATAATATTCAGGAGCTTATTAAAAGTCTAGTAGGTTTGGTGTTTGTCTATTTAGTAGGAATAATTTTTGTCCTCGTTTATGCTTTTTGGGTACACTGGATAATCGGCCTAACAATATCTTTGATAGTTCCCTCCTTGGCCATTACTATATTTGCTATCAGCCGCCGTATCAGAAAAGTGCAATTGGCTGTTATCAAAGAGCAGGCCAATTTGGCGGGCTATACTACGGAAACTTTGCGCAACATAGAGCTGGTTAAAAGCTTGGGTTTAGAAGTTCAGGAGATAGAGCGCCTTAACAAAGTAAATGAGTATATTTTGAGTTTGGAGCTCAAGCGGGTCAAACTGGTGAGAACCCTAAGCTTTATTCAGGGCACCTTACTTAATGGTTTGAGAGCGCTGATTATGATGATGATGCTTTGGCTGATTTTTAAGGGTCAGATGAGCTTGGGGCAGTTTTTTAGCTTATTGTTTTATTCTTTCTTTTTGTTCAACCCTCTGGCGGAAATCAGCAATGTGGCTGAACAGTATCAGCAGGCTCGATCAAGCAATGAAGAATTAAATAAAATTTTGAGCATTCCTCCCGAAGCCAAGCCCGACAATCCGATTAAGTTGGAAAAGCTAGAGTCAATTTCTTTTGTTAATGTTTCTTTTGCCTACAAACACAGCGACAAAGGAGCTATTTATGGCGTTAATTTCAGCATAAAGTCAGGGCAAAAAATCGCTTTTGTTGGACCATCTGGCTCTGGTAAAACAACCCTGATAAAGCTTTTACTCGGTTTGTATAAGCCAAGTAGCGGAGAGATACTTTTGAACGGCCATATCAGATATCAGGATTTTGATTTGGAAGCATTTAGAAAAAAAATCGGTTTTGTTTCTCAGGAAACTCAATTGTTTTCTGGTAGTATAAAAGAAAATCTTTTGTTTGTCAGTCCTCAGGCCAGTGATAAGGATTGTTTTGGGGTGTTGAAAGCTGCCGCAGTTTCCAATATTGTGGAAAGAGGTGATAAAGGACTGGATACGGTGATAGGCGAGGGCGGCATGAAACTCTCGGGTGGAGAAAGACAGCGTTTGGCGATTGCTCGGGCCTTATTGAGAAATCCGGAAATTTTGATTTTTGATGAGGCGACATCTAGTCTTGATTCGCTGACTGAAAAACAGATTAGCGATACCATTCAAGAAATTTCTCAGAGTCATCCCGAGATGATGACAATAAGCATTGCCCATCGCTTGTCCACCATTGCTCATATTAAAGATATTTATGTCTTGGAAAATGGCAAAATAATCGAGCATGGTACTCATGATGCATTACTTCAAAAAGATGAGCTTTATGGCGCTTTATGGCGTCAGCAGTCAGTCACTAATCATAGCCGTAGTATTGACTAAATTACATTTTTTTGGTATATTTGCCTGTGCTTTTTAATTGTATAATTATTCATTATCTGTCCCTATAGTTTCTTTCGACTCGTTCACTACGTTCACTCGCTCAGGACAGGCAACGGATAGGCGTGATATAATATAAGGAGTAGGTTTTAATTTTATTTTGTCCCGGTAGTTTCCTTCGACTCGTTCACTACGTTCACTCGCTCAGGACAGGCAACGGATAGAACAGAGCGACTATTATTTTTGAGGATTCCGTACATTATTATTTTAAGTTAGCCCCGGTAGTTCAACGGATAGAATAGAAGCCTTCTAAGCTTTAGATTCAGGTTCGATTCCTGGCCGGGGCACCAGCCTATTAAAACAATTAATCAATTATTTTTATATGGTGGCAGTAGCTCAGTTGGTAGAGCATCGGGTTGTGGTCCCGACGGTCGTGGGTTCAAGCCCCATCTGCCACCCCATCAGAAAATCGCCTTTTGGGCGGTTTTTTGATATACTTATAATGTTTAATATTAAATTGAAACTATGAAAAAAATTATTTTATTAATTTTATTGCCAAACAGTAAAGGAAGCCGAAGAGGCTGGCTTTAGGCGTGCATTTAGGTATAGTAAATTAGGTAAAAATAAGTAATCTATGAATGATAATATAAAAAAACAAATACCAGAATTACTATCACTGCAGGAAACTTGTGATATTTTAAAATGTCATCCAAATACACTTCGTCAGTGGGATAAGAAGGGCATTTTAAAAGCCGTTCGTTTTGGTGAAAGAGGAGACAGAAAGTATAAAAGAGAAGATATATTAAAATTGTTAAGTAACAAATAAATATATGAAGAAGTTATTGTTACTATTAACAATCCCTCTACTGATGGGAGCTAGTTGTAGTTTTAATCTTGGTAATGATGATTCAGATAAGGCAAAAGAATTAGAACAAAAAGTATCAGAAAAAGTTACTGAACAAGCAACCACTACAGATGGGATAACAGATAATGAATCAACGACAATAGACCTTCGTGGCCTTAAAGAAAATTCTGCCAATAAAGTCACTACACTCGCCCCGACTCCATCGCCAACGCCCGAACCAATGCCTACTCCACAGACAAACCAGACAGATACAGGAAAAAGGGATGATTTGATAATTCTTTATGCCAAGTCAATAAAAATTTTTGAAGAATATAAAGATTTCTTTGAATCTAATAAATCAATTGTTAATACAAGAATTAGTTATATTAACAATCGTATCGGTATTTTTGAGAATGCTAGTATACCATTATTTACTAGTCAAGAAATATCCGAGCCAGAATTAACAAATGTAAATAATTACATTACTACATTAAATGCAATATACAGTGTGTATGCTAGGATGCATAAGGAAGAAGACTTGGTGGTGTGTAATAATATAATAGATTATACAGAAGGTATGATTTCTCTAATAAATAAACAAATAACTTCAGTTGAAGGATTTATGAATTCATATTTGAGTAATCCAAATGCATTTGTTAGTGAAGCAAAGTATACCAATGAGGTAAATGCTCTAAATTCTTTATATTCTTCATTTGATGGTGCTAAAAATTCACTAAATCAATCTATGGATAAATTGTGGCAGTATGATGCTGACTATAAGGTGTATGACCAACAAATATTTGCAAAGGCAGATGCACTAGCTGACTATCTGTCAGGTGAGCTAAATCAAATTAAAGCTTATAATTCTACATCACAAAATAGTTATTATGCCCTTCCTCAACCATCATACAATATGCCAGTTTTTTGCACTATAGACCATTCCAGATTCCAATCTTTTGTGTATTGTCAATAAAGGATAATAAATCAAATGAAAACAACTAAAATCTTAATCCTTGAAGATAATTGATTAATAAATTAGATATATGAAAAAAAGTGTAAGTAAAAAATTAAAACTATGGGCTATCAATAATAACTGGGTATCAAGTAGCCCATCGGATGATGACAGGTTTGAGGAATTTGTTATTGAAGCTTTTAATAACGAGGATTATGATATAACCGAGGATGATTTTTATAGTCAATTAATATCTTATTGTTCGGATGAAGATATATTAACCGACAGTTATATAAAATATAAGAATAGTATAGAAATTCTAAAAAGATTTGCTAAATAGTAATTATGGAAGAGAAAAAATTAAAAGCATTTAATATATATTGTGATGAAAGTAGTATAGACAATCCACAAAGCAATATGATGGTAATTGGCGCTTTATTTATTGAGCGTGGATTTGTTCCAGAAATTAAAGAGGCAATAAAAAAGATTCGTAGTAAGCACGGAGTAAATGGAGAATTGAAATGGGTAAAAACATCAAGTCTTATTATTCCATTTTATAAAGATTTATTTGAGTATCTTTTCTCAATAGATGGTTCAAAGTTCACATTTCGTTGTATAGTTGTTGATAAATCACAAGTTGATTACAAAAAATATCACAGAGAAGACAAAGAGTTGGCTTTTTATAAATTCTATTATCAATTGCTCAAGAGACGTATAGTAGAGGGTAGTTATTACATTTTTCTTGATTTCCGTCCTTCAAAAAATAGAAATAGTGTTCGTCGTCTTGGGGATTTTTTAAGTATGTTTAGTCGCGATATTAAACATATACAAGCATACTCATCTCACGAAAATATATTTATTCAAATTGCAGATATCTTAACAGGAGCTGTTTCATTTTCTCATAATACACCAAAAGGAAGCTCTGCCAAAAAAGATTTAGTAAAAATTATAGCTAAAAATATTGGGAAAAAGAATTTAACTTTTAAATCTACATTTTGGGAAAATAAGTTTAATATCTTCTACATAGATTTAGAGAAAAGAAAATAAGCTATGTATGAAGGATTAACTACAGTTTGTTTAGATACGGAAGAGGAACATATTCAAAGATTTTGCGATGAATATAAAGATGAGATAGTGACTCCAGATGGTTTTGTTATTTTTTGTAAATATCCTGAGAAGACCGCAAAGCATATTTGCTGTGGTAAAAATGGCGTATTTCAAAAAACTAGAGCTCAAAGGATATTGTGGCCAAAATATATATTATTAAATCCAAGTGAGCGTATTGTTCTAATAGATACGACAAATAAAAGTACTCTTTTTTTCTTTACAAAAAGGAGAAAGCCACATTTAGTTGTATGCAATGAACTTGGTGGTAAATTAAATCTTATATCTAGTTTTGCTGTAGGAGGAAAAAGAATAGAAAAATATAGGAACGGAGAGTCTCCTTATGAGTTTTACAATTTTGGCTAAAATTAGGCAATAAACGAAAGAAGAGCTTTATTTTTTTCAAATATTGTGATAATGTATAAGTACCCTGAAAGGGGTTGAAATAGGGAGTATACCTAATGGTATATCTTGTTACCATACCTTTTCTGAAGAGTTGTTGAGGACATCAACAGCTTTTTACTTTATATAGAATTTAATTAGAGATTTTTAATTCAGGAATACAAATATATTTATTTTGTCGTTGTATTACAGTTCTAACATCATTGACTATACCACCCCATAAAAACAACTTTATAATTTAT
>JAUYGA010000063.1 GCA_030690755.1 Nanobdellota archaeon | reverse complement strand
AAGAACTAATGGAACTAGCAAGAACAAACAAAATAAAACCCGAAGAAGTCATAAGCATCTGCACGACTGCTTTGAAAAAAGACATAACTTATGATTTAATTCCATTCGGAGGTGTAGCATGAAAACCGAAATGTTCATGATATCAGAGCACGAAGATTGCACCAGCATAAAAACAATAAGAAACAAACACTATGACCTAATTGAAGAAATAAACTTCTCATTAAAAGACCAAAGCTACTCCACATCAGAACTCTACCAAATAATGATATTCAAAGGACTGCTGAAGCCGACATACTTCAGAGAATTTGAAAAAATTGTCCGATTAGGAGTAAGACAGGGACTAATTAATCCAAACATGCTCGTATCAAAACACACAAAAGGAACAAGACTGCCAAACTTCTTCGTCAAAGAACAATGGACAAGATTCTTTCACAACTGCAACAACCCACGAACAGCCGTAACATGCTTCCTCGCACTCTGGTGCGGCCTTAGACCAAGCGAAGTAGTCAAACAAAGAATAACTGACATCGACTTTGAAGGAAACAGAATAAAAATCGTTCAAAGCAAACAATCAAAAGACAGATTCGTACCATTTCTAAAAGAAGGACATGACATTGTAAAAAAATGGATAAAATATTCAGATGCAACAGATTATGTATTCCCTTCTGAAATGAGCCACAGCGTAGCAACAGAAAACGAAAGACACATCTGCACAACAACAATGAGAAACGAATTCCGAGAAACACTAAGAAATGCAGGACTCGACGAAAAAGACGGCAGATACAAAAAACAAAACACACCAAGAAGCAAATACACCTTCTATGTCTGGCGTCATTCATTCGCCACTTACTGGATAAACAAAGGAATGTCGCCAGTATTCGTCAAAGAAGCAATGGGACACGTAAAAATGGACACAACAATCAATGTTTATTCACATATTGAAAATAAAAATATTGTCAAAGCAATGGCTGACACAAGAGAACAAAAAACAAAAATAGAACCAATCAAACCAGCAAAAGAAAACAAAAAAGAAGAAACAAACATAAACACTATGATTGCAGAAAGACTCATTAAAGGAGAGATAACAAAAGAACAGGCCATGGAAATGAAACAATTCATAACACAAGAATTGAATTAGTATTTTAATCAGATAAATGCTTAATACAATTAAAGGCATGTATCTTATGGCTTTTATCTTCATCTATTTCAAATATGTTCACACTAGTATTGTGTTGGTTTTCAATGCTTCTGATATCTTCATGTTTTTTGCCAGTAATCACCGCAATTAAAGCTTTGTTGATGCCATTATGTCCAACGAGCAAGACGGTATCTTTGTGATGTTTTGGCATTATCTTGCTGAAAAAAAGTTCTGCCCTTGCATAAAGCTGTTCAATTGTTTCTCCTTTCTTAGGAGTCAGTAAAGTTGCTTTGAAATCTTTTGCATCCCACCCAAAATCACTTTTTTTCTTTCCTTCAAACTCCCCCAAATTTCTTTCTCGCAAATCTTTAACAAACTTAATAGGCGCATTAGGGTGAAACTTAGCAATTTCTTTTGCAGTATCAGATGCTCTCGCCAAATCACTCGAAAAAATGTAATCTATCTTTTCATTCTTTAATCTTAATGCAACTTTCTTTGCTTGGTTAGTTCCTTCATCAGAGAGTTTTCCAGGTAAATGCCCTTGGATAATACCTAATTTATTTTCTTTTGTTTCACCGTGTCTTGTAATGATAAGTCTCATTTTAATGACTAACCTCCTTTTATTGAATATATATCTTTCTATTTTTTATTCGGGCAAACTACTTCATATATTTCATCAATCATCTGTTCCATATCAAAATCATCCGTCATGAGAGCATCTCTTATGAAAGCGCTTTTGCTTTCATAACCTTGAGACATAGCTCTGCTTACAACAAGCTGATTTTGCAAATCAGTCAACCTTATGAAGATTCTTTGCCGATACTTGAGTTTTCTTCCCATTTCTTTCTCACTATTTTCTTATGAATTTCTGCCAGCTTGCTTTCTGTTTCTGAATTGTTTTTGAAAATCTTCTCTGCGACAAAAGCGCTTATTGTTTTAAATCCTAAAATCTGAGTTCTAAGTTTTATCAATTTATACTGCTCGTCAGTAAGCTTCACCATAAGTCTCATCTTACTCATAGAAGAAAAGCAACATAGGCAAGGTTTTTCTTCTCTCCACAATATCTTTAATTCTGTCCTCAACCTCGTCGTATGTTTTCCACAACTCAATCCTATAATAAACATTATCTCTGCTTTTTAACTCAGGAAACTCATTAGAAAGCTTCTTTTTCAATCTAATAATGCTCTTGCACTTATCAGGCGAACTATAAAACATAGAACCTTCAACAATAACAGCTCCGCTTTTTGGCACAATGAGTTTCATCATCTCCTCCTCAAGTCTTGTTTTTCAAGCTGACAAAGAAAACAATACATCTGAACCAGTGTTATTGATACTTTATCACAACCATACTTTCGTCTCAATTCAACATCAAATTCAGGATGCTTTTTCCTAAGCTCAGTATACCTGACAATATCCTTCACATCATCAGGTATTTTGAACTCCTCTGTCATTAATTGAGGCATCTTTTAACCGCATTATAGGCTCTTTTGAAATAGTTTTCTCGGCCATAGATTAAATCACGCCTTTCCCTGTCAAGCTGCCTGCATCGCTTCACATCCTTCTTGAATTGAGCAGAATGATGCTTTACAATCATCATATCCGTATTGTCTAAAGGGGCAGGGTCTAACAATCTGTCAAGAAAATAGTTGCCTGTTACGAGATATTGCCCGTACTCTTCGTTCAAAATATTTCTTTCTATTCTCGCACGCCTTAATATTTCTTCAAATTTAT
>JAUYGA010000081.1 GCA_030690755.1 Nanobdellota archaeon | reverse complement strand
GTTTCAAAACTAAATTGTCATAGTACTAGCAATATGCTCATTTTCTTGATTAATAATATATTGACTTAACGCATTAATGCCTGCCTCGCCACCTATATGCCCCAGACAGTATATCGCTGAATTTACATGTTTGTTATGGGGATTGGATATGTAATCAATAACAAATTTTATGACTTGATCAGTATGCACTGCACGCAAGCTTGTAAAAGCTCTCTCTATATTTGTATTGTTCTGATTTAAAATATATTCGCTAAGCAATTCTGCCTTTTTTTGTCCATTAATCTTATCAATTGCATGAAATACCTGTTCTTGATATGAGCATTTTTCATCTAAAAGAAATTCGCGTAATAATGGCAAAATACTTTCATCACCGATCTTTCCTAAAGCAACTATTGCTCTATTAATGTGCGAGTTTGATGAATCTGAAATATACTTCACCAAAAAGTCTAAACTTTTTTTGCTGCCGATTTCTCCTAATGCATTCAATGCAAAATCTAAGTGTGAATTTTTCTGATTTGAAATATATTCCATAAGGTAAGGCAAAGACTTTTCACCTACTTTTACAAAACTCGTTAAAATCTCGCGTGCCTGTGTTTCGCATTTGCTTTTTATCTTCAAACGCATTTCATCCATTAGATGGTGAACTTCTGGATTTGTTTCTTCCATAAAAACAACAAACTGCGATGCTAAAGACAGATCTGACAAAAATGGATTATACTGTCTTTTTTTAAAATTTGATTTTGTCTTGAAATAATCATCACTAACCACTTTTACCAACTCATCAAGCCTCCCTTTTTCCAAAACCGGTCCCATAGACATTATAACTTTTTGCCACGCTGGAAGTAGTGCTCTCCCCTCAACACCCCACAACTCTTTATCTTCCTCATAACTCCAGAAATTATTATAAGCATCCCTGACAGACAATCTCCCAGACTTAATCTCATCAGCAAACTCCTGAGCAACAAGTTGCTCATTAAAAGAAATCATTGTCGAATGTAAAGACTCCTGAGTATCTAAAGAAAAAATTCCAGTTTCTGTTATTTTTTCAAGAGGAAGCATTTTGTTTAACCAAACTATTTTCGGGAGGGCTATATGTTAATGGTTTTAAATAAGAATGCACTTCTGAATTTGTTTGATAAATTTCAAATAACTGATCAAGATCATTAATTTTTCTTTCATCTTTCTGAGGATTTAAAATTATAAGAGACGAAAGAACATTTAATTTTTTAAAATCGCCTGTCTTTTTAGCCACATTCAATATAACACTCAGCCCTGAAGGGTAGGTTCGGAATTCTTGTAAATCATCCAATATGAAATTGATTGCTTTTTTATTACCTAGTTGCAGTAGAGAGTTTAAAACTAAACCCTTATACCCTTTTTCTTTATTCATCATATAACCTATTAAAAAATCCGTTGCCTTCTCACTGTTTGTATTACCTAAAGCTCTCAATCCCTCTTCCCAACGAGGTCTTTTTTCATTTTTTACATATGTAATAAGGAAATCTGTTGCTCTTTCATTTTTTGTTTGCCCCAAAGCAAAAAGTGAATACATAGGATCAGTGTTATTATGATCTAAAACAAATTCTATCAGTGCATCTATTGAAATATCATCACCTATTTTTGCTAAAGCATACGCAGCTTCATGAGTGTAGGGATTTTTAAAATTCTTAAGGTAGCTTATAAGAAAATCTCTGCTCTTTTCATCACCTATTCTTCCTAATGAAGACAAAGCGTCATCTGCATATCTATCTTTCGGATCATCTACCATCACGTATTCTATAAGCACTTCTGTTGCTCTTTCACCACCAACCTCACCTAGCTTAAGAATTATGTTTAAGTCTAATGAAGCCAATAGTTCTTTTCTATATCTGCCAGTTTGTTCAAATAAATAATTAATTATAAACTCTTTTGCTTTCTCACTTTTATTATTACTCAAATCGTAAATTAAAACACGTTCTGAATAGGGGTTTCGTGAGTTTGAAGCATAATTAATCACAAAAGTAAGAGCAGTTTCATCTAATGAATTTTGGCCTAAATAGAACATAGCTTTTTCTCGATTTTTATTTTTTTTATTCTGCGCATAGTTCATTAAGAATTCAGTGGTTTTTTTGCTGTCTATTACTGCTAAAGCATATAGCGCTTCATCAAAATACTTTTCTTGTTTTTTTACATAATCGATAATAAAATCTGTTCCTTTTTCGTCATTTATATTTCCTAAGACATAAAATGCAGTTCCAATATGTTCTTTATTGTTACCCTTTATGTATTCCGTCAAGAAATCAACAATTTTTTTGTTATTTAAATGCCCTAAAGTATAAATCGCATGTTCTCTCTGTAGGTTTTCAGGATTGTTTATATAATTGCATAAAATTTGTACTGCCTTTTCTCCACAAATTTTACCTATTGTTTTTAGGGCCATTACTAGGTCGACATTTTTTTGATTTGACAGGTATTCAGTTAATTTTTTTATTGCACTTTCACTTCGGGTTTCTTCTAAACACTTAAAAATATCGTCAGACTGGTTAAAATTATATTTCTTTTCCCACCAAAGGGCTTCGACAATTTTATTGATGGATTTTTTATGAATGTTTGTGTGCCCAACACGTTTTGCTGCGAAAAATAAGTTTGCCAAAAAAGGGTTGTATCTTTGTTTTCCTGTTTCAATTCTAGCATGAAAATAACTTTCATTTACAATCTCAACTAATTCTTGTGCTTTTTCTTGTTTCAGTGTTGATGCCACAGCCAACATTATTGTTTGCCATGCCGGCAACAAAGCTCTTCCTCCAACACCCCACAATTCTTTATCTTCTTCATAACTCCAGAAATAATTGTAGGCATCTCTTACAGATATTCTTCCAGAATTAATCTCATCAGCAAACTCCTGAGCAACAAGTTGCTCATTAAAAGAAACCATTGTTGAATGCAAAGATTCATGACTATCTAAAGAAAAAATTCCAGTTTCCACTATTTCTTTAAGATCAAGCATTTTAAGATGTTAACTTTTTTTCAGCAGAGTTATAACCGCGTGGTTTAAAATTCTGGTGAATTGCAAACATAGTATCATATATAACCAAAGGAGCAATTTCGTGAACGTATTG
>JAUYGA010000062.1 GCA_030690755.1 Nanobdellota archaeon | reverse complement strand
CTCGCCTCCATGACAACGGAATCCCTAGTAATCAGAATTCAACACGTTCTGGTGAATACGTCCCTTGGCCTTGCACACACCGCCCGTCAAACCAACCGAGCAGGGCTTAGGTGAGAGATAGTCTTTAGACTACTTCGAATCTAAGTTCAGTAAGGTGGGTTAAGTCGTCACAAGGTAGCCGTAGGGGAACCTGCGGCTGGATCACCTCCTTTTTTTTATTATCTTGATCAAACAACTCATTTTATATTCATAAATAGTAATTCAAAAATGTGTGCTCATAAAAAATTTATGATCCCGCAAAATTTCCACTAAAAGTGAAGCGGGCCCGTAGCTCAGCGGTACTATGTTCAATCATGGTTATTAGGCGCTAAAGAGCACCGCCCTTGCATCAAACATTTGCAAGCTTGCTTGATATTTGTTTGAAAAGTCAGGCGGGGGCCTCGGGTTCAAAATGAAGTCATGAAAGTCCCGACGGGTCCATCACTTTCCCGTCAAAAATAAATTTTTAAAAATAAGTTAAAAAAAAAGAAAACAGCATTAACAAAAAATTATTATTAATAAAAAAAGTTAATAATAAAAAATTAAAAAATCACACTCATTAAAATTGTATAGGAGAATATGATAAGTTAGTGAGAAGTTATCGACTACGATAATGTGTCGATAGCTTGGAGAGATGGATTCAAAGTTTTTCCATTTATGAAACCGTACATAGTTTGAGTTAATCTATGCTATTAGGTGGATGACTTGGCTCTGACGCCGATGAAGGATGTGACAAGCAGCAATATGCCTTGGCGAGACGCATGTAGTCTTTGAACCAAGGATTTCCGAATGCTACTTAGTGCAAAATCAGTAATGATGGGGAACGCAGGGAATTGAAGCGTCTTAGTACCTGCAGGAAAAGAAATCAATAGAGATGCTGTTAGTAAGAGCGACTGAAAGCAGTATAAGGCAAACTGAACCCTACCAGTAATGGCAAGGGGATGTGGTGTTAAAGACATTCTTTTAGTCCGATCTCAGTTGTTAGTAGAAGTTTTCTGGAAAGAAGCACCGTAGAGGGTGAAAGTCCCGTATAAAAACCTGGGAGGATGTGAGTGTATCTTGAGTATGGTCCGCCGAATACCGGATCAGAATTTGGGAGTCATCAACTTCCAACCTTAAATACGTTCAGAGTCCGATAGAGAATAAGTACCGTGAGGGAAAGTTGAAAAGTACCCTTAACAGGAAGCGAAAAGACCTGAAACCTAATAGCGATCGTGGAATGCAGCTTTTAGGAGTTGCATTGTCCGTTTTGAATAACGTGCCAGGGAGTGCGCCATGAGTGGCAAGACTAATACTAAAGAAGGAGTCGAAGGGAAACCAACAAGCCCGCAGGAAACGAGGGGCGTGGTATGAAAATGCCAGTAGTCACTTGTGCGCGACCCGAAGCCGTTCGATCTATCCCTGGGTAGGGTGAAATGTGGGTAAAACCGCATGGAGGCCCGCAGAGGTGCTACGAGCAAGTGTTCTTCTAACTTGGGGATAGGGGTAAAAAGCCAATCGAGAACGGCGATAGCTGGTTCCTGCCGAAATTGGCCGTAGTCAAGTCTTGGATGAGATTGTTAGAGAGGTAGAGATACTGATTTGGGGTACAGGCTCCGAAAGGGGTCGGCTCCTTGTCAAACTCCGAATATTCTGACGTCGTAGATTCCGGGAAACGGGTGCTCGGGGTAAACTTGAGTACCGAGAGGGGAACAACCCAAACTACAGTTAAGGTCCCAAAATATTGATTAAGTGTGAAAGGGTGAAAAGTGTCTATAACCCAAAACAGCGAGGAGGTTGGCTTAGAAGCAGCCACCCTTTAAAAAGTGCGTAACAGCTTACTTGTCTAGGTTATAGGCCTTGAAAATGGACGGGGCTAAATCAATTACCGATACTGTTGACATCCGAAAGGATTGTGGTAGGCAGGCGTTCTGTTTGGGCAGAAGCTTTTTCGAAAGAAGAAGTGAACCAAATAGAAATGAGAATCCTGGTGATAGTAGGATCAGAGCGGTGTGAGAATCACCGCCACCGAAAGGGCAAGGGTTCCTTGACAATGCAGTTCAGTCAAGGGTTAGTCAGTCCTAACTGGCCTCCTAACTGGAGGAACCGGGAAAGGGAAAATGGTTAATATTCCATTACTGCTTAAGTATGTGCGGTAACGCAAGTCGCGTTTCTGACACTTGGGGCTAAGTTGACGTAGATTGTCTTCTGCGCTAATAGGGACAAATCAGAGGAGTTTTGTAATGAAGAGAACCTGATTAAATTCTAGAATGGTAGACCGTATGGTTTATTCAGCTGATGCCTTGAGGCCGTGAAAAAGGAACACGAAAAAATCTTAAGTGTCTGTACCAAGAACCAGCACTGGTGCCCCTAGGTTAGTAGCCTAAGGTGTGAAGGATTAACTCGATCGAGGGAACTCGGCATATTGGCCCCGTGTCTTAGGTATAAGGGGTCCCTGCGATTGTATTCTTATGAGTGCAATTACAGGGTTCAATAACTAGGGAGGTCCGACTGTTTAACAAAAACGTAACCTCCTGCTAACCCGTAAGGGCTTGTACAGAAGGTGACGTCTGCCCAGTACAGGTATCTAAAACTCCTTTTCAAGGGAGCTAAGGACCTGCAAACGGCGGGGGTAACTATAACTCTCTTAAGGTAGCGAAATACCTTGTCGTTTGATTGACGACTTGCATGAATGGCGTAACGAGATCTCCACTGTCCCCGATCGAAGTCCTCCGAATGTTCTTTACTGGTGCAAAGGCCAGTGATCTCCAGTGGGAAGCGAAGACCCCGTGAAACTTTACTGTATCCTGTTGTTGTGATGTGAAAGTTGCTGTAGAGCGTAGGTGGGAGTTGTTAAAGCTTAGTCGCCAGATTAAGTGTAGACGCAAATGTAACACCACCCTGCGATTTTTACATTGCTTACCGATAGCAATATTGGGACATCTGCAGGTGGACAGTTTGGCTGGGGCGGCACCCTGTTGAAAAGATATCAATAGGGCCCAAAGGTTGACTCAAACGGGTCAGAAATCCGTAGTAGAGTGCAAAGGCAAAAGTCAGCCTGACTGTATTCTTAACAAGATAGAATCCAGAGACGAAAGTCGGGCTTAGCGAACCCCTATGTCCTCATTGATGGGGGCTAGGTATGACCGAAAAGTTACTCCGGGGATAACAGAGTTGTCGCGCCCGAGAGCTCACATTGAATTTAGTTTCGAAAGAGATTATTTTCAGAGTTTATCGACGGCGCGGCTTGCTACATCGATGTCGGCTCATCCTATCCTGGTCGTGCAGAAGCGACCAAGGGTGAAGGTGTTCACTTATTAAAAGGGTTCGTGAGCTGGGTTCAGAACGCTGTGAGGCAGTTTGTTTGATATCTACTGGGGATGTTGGTGTCTGAAGAGAAGGACCTTCTAGTACGAGAGGAACGAAGTGTTCGAGGCCACTGGTCAACCGGTTATCCGACAGGGTAAGCCGGGCAGCTACGCCTTAAGGGATAAGAGCTGAAAGCATCTAAGTTCGAAGCCCCCTTTGAAAAGAGACACCATTGGAACGCGAAAAGAAGATTCGCTTGATGGAGTCGGTGTGTAAGCACGAAGGTAACGACGTGTTCAGCATGCGACCCCCAACGTGTCCTTTAACTCAAATTATGTACGGTTCCTTTTTTCTTTTTTTAGATTATTTTATTTTTAATCTGATTTTATGCTGATTAGTTTTTACTCTGTTGTTTTTGTTGACATATTAGTGTGTTGAGGTTATTTGTCAATTTGTAGACGGAGTAATTTTTAGTTTTTTTCCGGAAATCTTCCGAAATTTTATGCGAAAGACATATTAATAGCGTTTCCTTAGAATTATTTGATGTCTTATGGGAAGATTATACAAGAATATGGAAATTTATCATAAAAGTTATATCTTAGCTTTGCGTCTGTACAAACTGACTGAGAAGTTCCCAGCTCACGAAGCCCAAAATATTGTTTCTCAAATTAGGAGAGCCGCGACATCGATGCCGATTAATATTGCAGAAGGCAGTACAAAGAGGACAAAAAGGGAGTTTTTGCATTATTTGACTTATTCGTATGGCAGTGCTAAGGAGTTAGAAGTGCTTATGAGTTTATCTAAGGATCTTGGATACATTAATGAAACTGATTGCATGGGTATGGAAAAAGACCTTGATGAGTTTAACGTAAAGATATTTTTATTTCTTAGAAATATTGAAGAAAGGGTTGGAGACAGGAGATTGAGATTTTTTCAGAAGTATGATTCGGATTTTGGTGATGTTTAGTTTATCAATGTGTTATTATTAACAAAAACTTTTTAATGAAACGGCGAATAGCTTTAGTTATGAAAAAATCTAAATTCAATCTGGCTAATGATAATAAAAAAAATGATGAAACTAGCAGGATTGTTTGTCTAGGCATAGAGACCACTGCGCATACTTTTGGCGTTAGCATTGCTGTTGAAGAGAATGGCCAAGGTAAAATTCTTTCAAATGTCCGTGATTCTTATACTACAAAAAAAGGCGGCATGATTCCAAATCAGGCAGCAGATCATCATGTCGATGTTTGTGATGTTGTTCTTAAGAAATCTCTTGATGAAGCAAAAATTAAAATTGATGATGTTGATGTTATTTGTTTTTCTCAAGGCCCGGGAATAGGCCATACTTTGCGCATAGGCGCTTTTTTTGCAAGATGCCTTGCTCACATGTTTGGAAAGCCTCTTGTTGGTGTTAATCATTGTATTGCTCATCTTGAGATTGCTCGTCTTGTTACTGATGCAACTGATCCAGTGCTTCTCTATGTTTCTGGAGCAAATACTCAGGTTATTGCTTATGAAGGCCAGAAATACAGAATTTTTGGAGAGACCCTTGATATTGGTATTGGAAATTTTCTTGATTGTTTTGCTCGCGAGTTGGATTTGGGATTTCCTGGCGGGCCGCATGTCTATGAATTATCTCTTAAGAGCAAGAAATATATTGAGCTACCTTATGTTGTGAAAGGAATGGATGTTTCTTTTGGAGGGCTTCTCACAAACTTGAAGCAAAAAATTCATAAATCTGCTTTTGGAAAAGAATATACAAAGGAAGATCTTTGTTTTTCGGCGCAGGAAACAACTTTTGCAATGCTTGTGGAGGTTGCAGAAAGAGCTCTGAATCATTGCGATAAGAGAGAGCTTGTGCTCGGCGGCGGTGTTGCTTGCAACAAACGATTGCAGGAAATGTGTCATAAGATGTGCAAAGATGCAGGTTTTAAATTTTATGTTCCTGAACCGCAATATCTTATAGATAATGCCGCAATGATTGCCTGGCTCGGCCTTCTTGAGTTTAAGGTAGGTAATATTCTTAATGTTGAGGATAGCAAGGACAGCAAAATGCTTCCTTATTGGAGAACAGATGATGTTATTGTCAATTGGAGATAGACAGATAAATAAAATTGATAAATATTTGTGTGTACGTATGCTACTTTTGTAACTTTAAGAAATCTCATCCTATATAATTAACATCATGTTTTGTTTTATCCTGTTTGAGAGCCAAATCCTTGTTTAGCTTTCTTAAATCTGTTATTTTTGCAAAACTTGAATTGACATCTTGCATGCTTTTATCAAGCTTATTAGCATCAACTTTTAGATTGAGTTTTTTAGAAATGACTTTGACTATTTCCTTTGCTCCAGCAACACCTACATATAAAGGATGACCATATGTTTCTGCAAGGAGGCAAGCGCCTGCCATTTTTCTTTTGCTTGCAAGTCCTACCATGACTCCTGAAACTCCGACTATCGGGCCAACAACTCCAAAAAGATTGCTGTTTATGTTTGTTGCTTTCTTGTAATCAGCAAGGACTTTTTTTTCAGAAGAGGTGCAGTAGACTTTTGGTTGGGCAGGAATTTCATTAAGCCCGATTCCGCCAGTTGTTATTATCTCTTTTCCGCCGTGTTTTTCCATTAAATCAAGTATTGATTCGCAAAAATTGTAGCAGCTCACTTCATCCATTGGCTGGACATCTCCTGAGAGTAAAAAAACATCCTGTCCATTTACCTTTTTGTGATATATCTCAATCATTGGAAGTTCAATCAGGTTGTTTTCATTTACAAAAACAGAATGCGGTAATGAATTTGAAAAAATTGTGTAGACTCTATCTGCTTTTAATTCATCGACCAAAAAATCAACCGCAATCTTTCCGACATTCCCTATTCCTGGAAGGCCCTCGATTAATATCGCTTTGCCGGTATTTTTTTCTTTAAATTTTTTTGTTGATTCTATTTTCCACATTTTTTCTCTTTAAATTATTTGAATTATCCTTTAGGCATAATGGCTTATTTTATTGTTTGTTTTATTATTTTTTGTTTAGTTCTTTTGCTTTTCTCCGTAAATGCGCGTATTTATCTTCTGGAGAAAATTTTGCAGGTTTAGGGTTTGTTGTTGCGCTTCCGCAATTGCATGATTCTTTTAGAGTATAACTTCCGCATTTTGAGCATTTAAGGATGTGTTTCATAGTTTGTTATATCCTAGTTTGTTATATTATTGCATGATTGTTTTTAAGATTTGATGAATGCGGCGCTTATCTTAAATTCTTATTTAAATATTTTAAAGAATCGAATCACTTATTTCCTGCTCTTTCAAAACTGATGATGCCCTCTTCAGCTTCCATCTTTTTCTTTGCGGCATTGATGAAGTCATCCATTATTTTTTCTGCGGACTTGTAGTCGGGGGAGATTACTGAAATGTTATAAGAACCGCCGCCAGCATATGTTATTTTCAAACCAGTGTTGGGTGTATGGCTTGTTTTGATTACATTCTTAACAATTTCTACGCCGTCAGGAGCATAGCTTACCAGTTTTAGTCTGCCTCCTATTTCGACTTCAGGAGGTTTTATTCTCTGTTTTATTATTTCTGTAAGTTCATCAGATATCTTTTTTGGGATTCCAAGTTCTTCAAGGGAAAGATTGTCATTTGCAACAGCTTCAAAGCAAGGGTTGAGCGCGCGATGTTCCGGGAAAACTTTTTCTTTTACTTGATCATAAAGAGTTTTGAAATCCATCTTCAGTTTTCCTGCGACAAACTCAATGATTTTTTCAGATTTCTGCTCTTGTTTCATCTCATCGATTTTTTCTCTTTTCTGCCCTTCTGTAACTCTCCTCAGGGATAGGTCTATGTGGCCTTTATCATGTCTTACTTGGAGAACTTTACAGACAATTATTTTTCCTTCCTTGACAAAGTCTCTTAGATTTCTGATTCTTCCAGGCGAAACCTCTGATATGTAAATCATGCCTGTTTTTCCATATTCGTCAAGATTGCAAAAAACAGAAGTAGGATGTACTTTTGTTACAGTACAAATAATAAGTTCGCTTTCCTCCGGAAAACCAGACTTTCGAAAAAGCATTTTTCGTTAATAATTTCTCCAATTAGATTCTTCTATTCCAATACTTCCAAAATTCTTGATTTTATTTTTGATTTTCCACCAGTTGGTTCTGTAAGAATTTTGCCGCAAACAAGGCATTTTACAAGAGATGTTGATTTGCCAAAAACAATCTGTTCATTCTTGCATTTTGCGCATCTTATCTTTATGAACTTTGAAGTCGGTTCTCTAATTTTTAATTCTGCCATTTTAACCCCCTATTAACTACTCATTTTTTACTAACCTGACTAACTGGTTTTGAAAACAAAGATTTATTTAAATATGTTGTGGTGGATTTTTTTAAATATCCTCTATTTTTATTAATTTAAGGCGATTTAAGGTCTCATCCATCTGATTTCGTAGTACGTAACATCTCCTTCATCATCAACTATGCCTATCAGAAGTCTTTTTTTTGTTGAATGGGCTACACGGTTTTTTGCCGCAAATTCATACCAGGTGAGATGTTCTCCTTCGTGGACTGGGTAGACAATCCAGCGCGCATGATCCTCTCCAGGTTTTACGCCTCTGTCATAAACGCGGAAATCTGCTCCGAACTTGAGCGCGGTCTTTATGATATATCCTCTGTTTCTTATGTCCCTGTAAACGCAATATCTTATCCACAGGTTAGGTTCTAGTTTTTTTGCTTTTTTGAGAAAATCATCTTGTCCTATTTTTTTGTCTTTTGCATCGACAAGTTCTATCTTTTTCTTGTCAAGAAGGTAGAGGGCTTCAATTAGAGAAAGCTGAATTTTGTTATCTTCAGTTACAGCGCCGTACCTGCTTTGGTTGTAAAGTTCTCGTGCAGCATCTGAATCTTCTGTAACAACCCTGCGCTTGACAAAGATTGCTTTTACAGTTTCTTTTGACATATTCTTCATTCATCATCATCTATTTATAAATTTTAGCATAATATTTATAAATAAACCTCTTTTTCTTGGTTAATATGAAACTCGTAAAATCTAAGAAGAGATATTGCCCAAAATGCAAGAAGCATACGGATCATAAGGTGCAGATGAGTAAACAGAAGACTAGAAGTTCTGTTCATCCGTTGTCTCATGGCTCAAATGTCAGGATAAGAGCAAGAGGCTTAAGACGCGGTTTTGGTAATCTTGGAAGATATTCTAAGCCATCTAAGCCAAAGATGACTGGTAAGAAGCAGAGTAAGAAGACTGACTTAAGGTATGAATGCAAGGAATGCAAAAAAATGCATATTCAATCAAAGGGCTTCAGAGCAAAGAAGATAGAGTTCAAATAATTTCAATATTTTTAGTTTATTTTAGTTTAAGCATTTCTTTTGTTTCAGATTTTTTTAATATATTTTTAGTATTTTTTTTGTTATTTTTTAAATGCACCTGCCATATTCTTCAAATCATCGGAAAATATACTTCTTCAGAATGATAACAAACAACAAAATTTATATAGCTTCAAAGTTTAATATTCTTAATGGCAGACAAGATAGACAAACAAGACCTTATAATACAATATATTAAAAAGAACGGGCCGGTCATTCCTATAGAAGTAGGTAAGATAATAAACAATGATTCTCTGATTGCATCTGCAATGCTTTCTGGCTTGTCTTCAATGAATCAGCTTAAGGTTTCTAAAATGAAAGTCGGCGGTTCACCTCTTTATTATCTGCCTGGCCAGGAAGATATGCTTCAGAACTTTGTCCAGAGACTGAAACCTGATGAAAAAAATGCTTATGCATTGATTAAAGCAAGAATGATAATCCGTGACAAAAATCTTTCTCAGGATCACAGGGATGCATTGCAGAAAATAAAGGATTTTGCAATAATGTTGGAAGTTGAACTGCCTGGTAAGGGTATAAAGGAGATATTCTGGAAATGGTATCTGCTGAGTGATGCAGAAACTGAAAGTTTGATCAAGGAATCTTTGAGAGAAGCTTATGCTCCAAAAAAACAAGAGGTAAGAAAAGAGGCAAGAGAGGATGTTCAAGAAAAAACTTCTAGTAAAAGTTCTGCAATAAAAGAAGAATTGGAAAAATCCGGAAAAGAGAAATTGGAAAAAATAAAAGGAGAGGTTTTAGCTGAAAGAATCCGAGATGGAAAAGAGGCGTTAGAATCAGGAGATTTAGGAGGTTCAGGAAAATCTGAATTCGAAGAAAATAAATCAAATGGTCTTGATGAAAGAAAAGATAAGCGAAAAGACAGGATAAAAAAAGATGTCAAAAGGAAAATCTTGAAAAAGAAGGAACTTGACAAAAAAAGCGAGGAAGAGAAAAAAGGCACGAAATTCAAGATTGAAGAAGAATTGCTTAAAATTCAGGAGGAGGAAAGGGAAGCGACTAAAAAAGAAAAACCTAAGACTCCTGCAATGATTGAAAAAGAGGAGAAGATAAACAGTTTCATGAAAGTTGTTGAAGATTATTTCAGGAAGAATGACATAAATGTTGTTGAGATAGATGTTTTAAGGCCTAATGAGATAGACTTTGTGATTAAGGTTCCAAGCGCTGTTGGGAAAATTATTTATTATTGCAAAGCAAAAGATAAGAAGAATGTTAATGAGGGTGATTTGTCTACGGCTTTTGTCCAGGGTCAGCTGAAGAAACTTCCAATATTGTTTTTGACAAACGGCAAACTGACTAAAAGGGCAAAAGAGATGCAGGAAAAGCAATTCCATCAGATGAATGTAACTTATCTTATTTGAAACAACTAAAAATAACCAAAAATAATAAAAACACTTCAGTTAATTTGTTCTTAAATGCGCAATATTGATAGCTCAGTGTGTCTGGATATATCCTCATAGTTATCTTATTGTAAGTATCTTATTATCATAGGTGTATTATGGGAGTGCAAATAACAGAGTTGCTTGAAAAGAAAGAGATCAAATTAGATGATCTTAAAAATAAGACTCTTGCAGTTGATGCATCCTTGTTCTTGTATCAATTTATAACAACAATCCGCGGTAGAGACGGTTCTCTTCTTACAGATTCTAAAGGGAATGTAACTAGCCATTTGGTTGGATTATTTTCCAGGACAACGAGCCTCATGAGCAGAGATATTAAGCTTGTTTATGTTTTTGACGGTAAAGCCCCTAAACTAAAGGAGGCTGAAAGGGAAAGAAGAAAAGGGGTGAAGATAGATGCCCAAAAAAAGTATGAGGCTGCTCTTAAAAAAGAAGATCTTGATGAGATGAAAAAATATGCTGCCCGAACCTCTAGGTTGACTGGAGAGATGATTGATGAATCAAAAAAATTGTTAAGCGCATTAGGTGTTCCTTATGTCGAAGCTCCTTCAGAGGGCGAAGCCCAGGCATCGTTTATGGTTGAGAATCATGATTGTTATGCAGTCGCGTCGCAGGATGCAGACTGTTTGATGTTTGGCGCGCCAAAACTCATACGAAACATTTCTATTGCAGGTAAGAAAAAGAAAATCAACCAGCTGAATTATCAGACTGTAGAACCAGAACTAATCAATTTGAAAGATGTCCTCCATCATCTTGGAATAAACCAGGAACAGCTTATTGCCTTATGCATGCTTGTAGGCACAGATTATAATTATGGCGGCATAAAAGGGATTGGTCCGAAAAATGCGTTAAAACTGGTAAGGCAGCACAAGGAAAGTGATTTTGGTAAGATGTTTAAAGAGGCTAAGTGGGATGAAAATTTTGATTTTCTCTGGAGAGATGTTTTTGAAACAATAAAAAATATTCCTACAACAAAAGATTATAAGATTAGTTTTAAAGAGGTTGATCTGGAAAAACTTAAGAGACTCTTGATTGATGAGCATGACTTTTCTGATGAAAGAATAAACAGCGCAGTTTCAAAATTGGTGGGTCAGCAGAGCGCAAAGAAACAGAAAAGCATATTTGATTATTGAACAGGTTAGTTGGCGTTATTGCCGATTAAAAAGGTTATTCATCGTCTTGCGGAGTTTTGTTTTGAGAATCATCGATTAGCAGGCCTTGGGCATGCGGGATGTTTTTTATTTTGATGATATTCTCTTTTGATATAAGGTTCTTTTTGAGCGCTAGTGTGATTATATCTTTGCCGACAATATTGAAGGTGTATGCTTTTTTCAGGAGCGGCAGCATTTTTTCTTCTTCCATTAATTCACCGCGATAAAAAGAGCAGTTTAGGTCTAGTTGCAGGTTATTTTCGCAGAATTTTTCTCCAAGTATTTTCTCATCGCAGACAGAAACCAGGTTTCTATGGGCATCTATTTTGTGGATTTTTACATAAAACATTTGATTAACCTTCAAATCAACTTTATTTGAATCAAATCAGTTTTAATTTGTTTTGGCGCAAGCTTAAATTTTAGACTGTACTGGTTGTTTGGCGCCGCAAGCCTGACAGCGTTTAAACAATTGTTCATCTTCTTTGACCAGTTTTGTATCTGGCTTTCCGCATTCTTTACAGATGACATATTCTTCAGCATATTTTATTATCTTTTCGTTTATCCTCGAGGCAGGTATTTTTGATCCGATGATGAGCAAGTTGCCTTTCAGATCGCCTGGGGCTGCAAGTTCTTTAAGAATGAACTTAAGCAGGTGTTCAACAGGCCTCCTAAACGTGCTTGCCATCTGTGTAAAATTAGTTATTATGGTTTTATTTCCTTCTAAATGACCGCGGACTTTAGGTATTTCAAAACGTTCTGATTCAACAACAGTTGATTCCGGCAGCGTTTTATAGCCTCTTTCCAATAAATCTTCATAGTTTGTCATGTTTTCAAAAAAATGCCCTTGCTTTTATAAAGATGTCGATGAAACCGTTGTAGTTAGTTATTGTCCAGGTTCATTGGATTTGTCACCCCCCCCTTTAAACCTTCAGGTCTTAAAGGGGTAAATGAAACTGACAAATCCGATTTTGGCAAAACAAATACGCAGCTGGTACAAAAATAGTTGGTCGCATGAAGAGGTCAAAAAA
>JAUYGA010000059.1 GCA_030690755.1 Nanobdellota archaeon | reverse complement strand
ATTTTTGAGTAAGAAATTTTGACCTTATGATGCTATGCGCATCCGATGAAAACCTATATAAAGGTTATGCGCTAACCCTGCTGAGGTGAGATTATGAAACTTTCAATCATTGGCGCTGGAAATGTCGGAGCAACAACTGCGTTTATTGCAGCATTAAAAAGTTCTGAACTTGGGATTGACGAGATTGTCCTTGTCGATATTGTAGAAAAGATTCCTCAAGGAAAAGCATTAGACCTGAATCAGTGCGTTACTGTCTTTAATCTGGATGTTAAGATTGTCGGAAGCAATAGTTATGCTGATACAGAAAATTCTGATGTTGTTGTAATAACTGCGGGACTGCCAAGAAAACCAGGCATGTCAAGAGATGACTTGATTGACAAGAATGCGGGCATTGTCAAAGGTGTTGTAGAAAACATAATGAAGTTCTCAGATCATCCTTGGATTATAATTGTCACAAATCCTTTAGATGCAATGGTTTATGTAGCAAGTTCCTGCGTCCTTGAAAAGAGAGGCAAGGATGCTGCAGATAAAGTAATAGGTATGGCTGGAACACTTGACTCTGCAAGAATGAGATTCTTTTTAGCTGAAGAGCTCGGCGAAGGGAAAGAAGCAATTGAAGCGCTAACTATAGGCTCTCATGGAGATGAAATGGTACCTCTGATGAGTTCTGCAACAGCAAATCAAAAATCCCTTTCCAAGGTCATGAATGACAAAAAGATGAAAGAAATTGTTGACAGAACAAAGAAAGGCGGAGCTGAGATTGTTGATCTCCTTGGAACGTCTGCTTACTATGCTCCTGCGGCTGCGATTGTAGAAATCATCGAGGCGATTGATACAGAAAAGATTGTTCCTGTCAGCGTGAACTATAGGGGTGTTTTTATCGGCGTTCCTGTCAAACTTTCTGATGGAACAGTTGAGATACAGCAGAATATGCTTGACAGCATGAATTCTGAAGAAAAAAAGATGTTTGATGACTGTATTGAAAAAGTCAAATCTCTAATAGATAAGACTGAAGAGATTCTGAAAAATAAATAGCGGTAAAAAGAAATAGACATTTTAATAATTATTGGAAACCCATCTTTCTGAATAGATCTTCAATCTGCCATTGCTGCCAGCCTGATGAGATCAGCTGCTGTCTTATCTGCATAGAATCATATCCGCTAGTTCTCATCTGATTGACATAAGATGAAATTGCAGGATCTATCTGATTCTGGTTTGGTTGTTGCATCTGCATGTTTTGATTGTTAACTCCCAAATTCCGGTTTTGGTTCATGTTTTGGTTTATATTGTTCTGGTTGAAATTCATGTTTTGGTTAAACGCATTTTGATTGCCAATCTGCTTCTCTTTATTCCTTTGTTTAGGTTTGAATACAAATAAGATCAAAAGAGTCGCAATAAGCAACACAAAAAAACCAATTGCTGCAAGGTAAACAAACACAGGTACGCTTTCAATTAAAGAAGGTTTTTCTTCTATGACTTGTTTTTCCTCTAACACTACTTGTTCTGTTTCTGTAACAGGCGTAGCTGTTGTTTGTTCTTCTGTAAATGGCGCAGCTGCAGTTTCTTCAACAGCAGTGTTCTCATTTGTTGTGTCTAATCCGGTTTCTTCAGAAGCAGTTGTTGCAATGCCCAATGTCTCGTCTACAGTTGTTCCATCTGTCAAAGCAGGCTCTTCAGCTGCCAAAACAGTCGGGTCTGTTACATCATCAATAGTCTGATTTAATTCATCGACTGCAAAACCAGTCATTTTATTCTGAGGAAACCCCAGTCTATAGTCTATTGTGAAGATTGCTGCAAAGAAAGCTATGATTATTAATATGGATGCTCCTAGAAATACATTGTCTCTTAGCTCTTTTTTTGCCATTTCCAAACATCTTGCGTTGCTAGTTTAAAAAGTTTTTGTGCCAATGGCGCCAGTCAGATGATGCATGAATGTCTCTTGCGTTTTTTATCGGCTATTAACCGCCAAATACCTCTTTGTCCTATTTCGGTCATTCTTGTTATTTTTTGTTTGATATGAATCGATAAGTATAAAAAGAGCAAAAAAAGTTGTATTAATATCAGTTATTATTGCTAAAATATTAAAGTATTAAAATATGAAAGCATTAAAATAATAAAAAATCGCAGGGTGGTTAAAATAAAAGACACAAAAGATACTAATGGAAAAATGAATGCTGCAAAAATGAACGTAAAAACAAATTCAAAAACGGATGGAAAACTTGATGGAACAAACAAGAAAGTTGTTCTAGCTTATTCAGGCGGGCTTGATACTTCTGTAATACTCAAATGGCTCCTTGGTAAAGGCTATGAGGTGGTATGCTATGTGGCTGATGTTGGCCAAAATGAGGATCTTTTAGCCGTCAAACAAAAGGCATTGAAAATAGGAGCATCAAAAGTCTATATTGAAGATTTGAAAGAAGAGTTTGTCAAAGATTACATATTTCCTGCAATAAAAGGAAATGCTGTTTATGAAGGAAAATATCTGCTTGGAACATCTCTCGCAAGACCTCTTATCGCAAAAAGACATATTGAAATCGCAAAAAAAGAAAAGACAAACATAATTTCGCACGGCGCCACTGGAAAAGGCAATGACCAAGTGCGGTTTGAACTGACATATCTTGCATTATTTCCAGAAGCAGAGATAATATCTCCGTGGAAGATGAATGAGTTCCTAAGCGAGTTCCAAGGACGAAGCGACATGATAGCTTACTCAGAAAAGCACGGCATTCCGATTAAAGCGACATCCAAAAAGCCTTACAGCACAGACCCTAATCTGATGCATATCAGCTATGAAGCAGGTGTTTTAGAAGATCCGAATTTTGAGCCGCAGGAAGATATGTTTGAGATGACAGTCTCTCCAAAAAGAGCTCCTGACAAAGAAATCAAAATAATGGTGGAGTTCAAACAAGGAGTGCCAGTTAAAGTAATAAATGAAGAGACTAAAGAAGTTGTCACAGGCGCATTGAAAATATTAGTATACCTAAATAAAATCGGCGGAGAAAACGGAATAGGTCGAGATGACCTTGTTGAAAACCGCTTTGTCGGCATGAAATCCCGCGGGGTCTATGAGACGCCTGCAGGAACAATACTGCTAAAAGCGCATAAAGACATTGAAGGCCTTACTCTCGATAGGGAAGTTGCGCTTTTGAAGGACACATTAACGCCGAAATTTGCCCAGCTGATCTATAACGGCTTTTGGTTTGCTCCTGAAATGGAATTTCTGATGGCTGCAATAAACAAAAGCCAGGAATATGTCAATGGCATTGTAAAAATGAAATTATACAAAGGAAATGTCATAATTGTCGGACGCGAATCAAAAACATCGCTTTATGACGAAGCGATTGCAAGTATGGACAAGCACGGCGGTTATGACCAGACTGATGCAAAAGGCTTTATCAAGCTTAATGCATTAAGGATAAGAACGAGCGCATTAAGAGATGAAAAATTAAAAAACAAAAAAATTAACTAAAATTAAAAACAATTAAAAACAATTAAAAACAAATAAAAACAAATAAAAAAATGAAACTAATCCCGGGAAACATAACTGAAATAAAAGGTATCACTGCCGTAGGCAAGCACGTTGGAATAAAGAAATCCAAGCTTGATTTTGCAGCTATACTCTCAGACAAAATATGCGACGTAGCTGCGGTGTATACTAAGAATAATGTAAAAGGCGCTCCGCTAATTGTGACAAAAGCGCATCTGAAAAACGGAAAAGCCCGGGCAATAATAATCAATTCTGGCGTTGCAAATGTCTGCACAGGCAAAAAAGGCATTGAAGACGCAAAAAAGACAACGGTTCTTGCTGCAAAAGAACTGAGAATAAAAGAAGAAGATGTTCTTGTGGCCTCAACAGGCGTGATAGGCGCATACCTGCCGATGGACAAGATTGAAAAAGGAATTAAAGGGCTTAAATCTGAACTGAGCGAAAAAAACAAAGATAATACAAAAAACAAAGAGAATAATGTCGCAGAAGCAATCCTGACAACAGACATTGTGAAAAAAGAGATATGTATCGAGGAAGGCAGTTTCAAGATAGCAGGAATCGCAAAAGGCTCAGGTATGATACATCCGAATATGGCAACAATGCTTGCGTTCATCTGCACAGACGCCAAAATAAGCTCAAGCAAACTGCAGGGCATGCTCAAAAAATCTGTTGAAAAATCATTCAATATGATGACTGTCGATATGGATACTTCGACTTCTGACATGTGCATAGTGATGGCAAACGGATATGCAGGGAAAGTCGATGAGAAAAAATTTCAGAACGCCCTTGATTTTGTATGCGCAGAACTTGCCAAGAAAGTCGCAAGGGATGGAGAAGGCGCGACAAAACTGATTGAAGTCAATGTAATAAATGCAAAAGATGAAAAGACAGCAAAAATTTTGGCAAAATCAGTCGTAAGTTCAAACCTTGTGAAATGCGCATTTTACGGAAATGACCCTAACTGGGGAAGGATACTTTGCGCAATGGGAAACTCAGGAGCTGAATTCGAAGAGACCAAGACAGATGTGTATTTCGGCAAAAACCAGATTGTCAAGAATGGCGTTACAACAAATTTTGATTATCCTGAAATAAAGGAAATCATGGACAAAAAAGAGGTAACTGTCACAATAGACATAAAGCAGGGCAAGGCTAATGCATCTGCATTCGGCTGTGATATGACTGAAAAATATATTGAGATTAATGCGCATTATCACAGCTGAAAAATCATTTTTAAAAATTACTAATTGCTGTTAAAAATCATATCAAAAAATCATATCAAAAAAATCACTTATAAAAAAATAAATTGTATAAGAGGAAATGAAAATGGAACATTTAATCCGGGAAGCGCACACATTCCTTGAAGAAGCCCTGCCATACATGCAGAAGTTCAAAGGGAAAATTGTCGTGATAAAATACGGCGGCAATGCAATGATTGATGATGTTATGAAAAAATCAGTCATGAAAGATGTTGCTCTCCTTAAGTATCTCGGACTTAACCCAGTTATTGTCCATGGCGGCGGGCCTGAAATAACAAAAGAGATGGAAAAGAGAAAGATAAAGCCGGTGTTCATAAATGGTCTTAGGGTTACAGATGAAAAAATCATCAAAATAATAGAGAAAGTTTTCAAGCAAACAAATGCCGAAATAAGAAGCGGCTTAAAAGAATTAAAAGTTGAAACAGAGGAAATCAATAACTGCGTAATTGCAGAACAGAAAGATGCAAATCTCGGACTCGTAGGAAAAGTCAAAGATATTGAAACAAAAAAGATCCTTAGCGCGATAAAAAGAGACAAGGTTCCGGTGATTTCTCCTCTTGGAAAATCCGAAAAAAACAAAGGAGAAAAAATCAGCAAATTCAATGTAAATGCTGATACGGCAGCGACAAAAATTGCAATCGCGCTAAAAGCAGAAAAACTAACTTTCCTGACAAATGTTGATGCAGTTGTTGACAAGAAAAACAGAACTATATCAAGGTTGACTGTTAATGAAGCAAAAGAATTGATTAAAGATGGAACAATCAAGGGAGGAATGATACCTAAGATAGATGCCTGCATAAATGCAGTGGAATCTGGATGCAAAAAAGCGCACCTGATAAATGGAACTGTTCCGCATGCGCTTTTATTTGAAATATTCACAGACAAAGGAGTCGGAACAGAAGTTATAAAGTAAATAACACAAACAAAATGAATTCAAACAAAAATAAAGAATGCAAACAAGAAATAAAGAATGTAAATAAAATGGATGCAAACAAAATAAAAAACCTGGAAAAGAAGCACATAATGCAGAATTACGCTAGATTCAATCTCGTCCTCGAAAGCGGAAAAGATGTCTATGTGTCTGACAAGAACGGCAAGAAATATCTTGATTTCATCGCAGGAATCGCATGCGTACCAGCAGGCCATTCAAACAAGAATGTCGCCAACGCAATAATCAATCAGGCAAAAAAATTGATTCAGGTAAGCAATCTGTATTACACAGAGCCTCAAGCAGTCCTCGCAGAAAAACTTGCCAAAATGGCCGGATCGAATGGTCCGAAGAAAAGCTTTTTCTGCAATTCAGGCGCAGAAGCAAATGAATCTGCAATAAAACTCGCAAAAAAAATAACCAAAAAGACTGATTTCATCGTCTGCGAAAATGCATTCCATGGACGAACGCATGCAAGCCTTGCAGCAACATGGAAAGAAAAATATAAAACTCCATTCATGCCGCTAGTTGAAGGATTCACATTTGTAAAATTTGATAACGCCGCTGAAATAAAAAAGAACATAACAAAGAAAACAGCAGCAGTCATAATCGAACCGATACAGGGAGAGGCGGGAGTAAACATTCCAAAGCAAGGCTATCTTAAGCAAGTTTCAAAAATCTGCAAAGACAATAAAATCCTTTTGATCCTTGACGAAGTACAGACAGGAAACGGAAGGACTGGAAAGTTTTTCGCTTACCAGCACGAAGGGATCAAGCCAGACATTGTCACGACAGCAAAAGGCCTGGCAAATGGAGTTCCCATAGGAGTCTGTATGTCTGACTATGAGTTTGATAAAGGCGATCATGGCTCAACTTTCGGCGGGAATTGCATAGCATCTGCAGCTGCAAACGCAACAATCGACGAGATTGTTGGAAAAAATCTTATGAAAAATGCAGAAAAGATTGGAAAATACTTTTCATCAGAGCTCAAGAAGATACCTCGGCTAAAAAATGTCCGCGGAAAAGGTCTGATGATTGGAGCAGACATTTTAGCAATGAACGGCAAGAGCAAAATTGACGCAAAAAAAATCGTTGAAAAATGCATTGACCATGGCCTGCTGATAAACAACACTTCAGAAACATCATTAAGGTTCCTGCCGCCATTGACAATAACCAAAAAGCATGTTGATGAAGCGATAAAAATACTGAAAATTGCAATCAAAGAATCAGAAGCGAATAGTTGAAGATAATAAAAAATGGCTAAAAAACACAAAGTCGGAATAATTGGAGCAAGCGGATATACTGGTTATGAACTCATCAAAATACTATGCAAGCACCAGCATGTTGAGCTTGTTGTGTTAAACAGCGAAAGCTATGCTGGTAAAAAGGTAAGCGAGTTATATCCAGACTTTTTGGATGAGAAAATCACATTTACAAATTATACAATCTACGAAATAAATAAGATGAAACTTGATTTGGTGTTTCTCGCAGTACCTCATACAACTGCAATGGCGCTCGTTCCAAAACTGAACTGCAAAATCGTAGATTTAAGCGCAGATTATCGCTTCAAAAATCCAAAAGAGTATGAGCAGGCCTATAAGCTGGAGCACAAAGACAGGAAAACAAAAGCAGTCTATGGACTTTCTGAGCTGTCAAAGAAAAATAAGACAGATATAAAGAATGCTAAATTAGTCGCAAACCCTGGCTGTTATGCAACAGGAATGATACTCAGTGTATTCCCTATACAAAAGCTTGCAAACTACATTGTCTTTGACTGCAAATCAGGCTGGTCTGGAGCAGGGAAATCATCAATATATGCCAAAGATGCATCTGTAATCAAGAATAATATTGTCGCGTATAATCTTTCAAAACACAGGCATAAATATGAGGTTGCCCAATTCATAAAGACCAAGTTCAGCTTCACCCCGCATGTGATTGACACATTCCAGGGAATGATGATAACTGCGCATCTTCTGCTGAAAGAAGACAAAAAAAATCAAAAGAACCAAAAAAATCAGAATCTGACGCAGACCCAGGAAAAGATGAAGCAAAAAGTGATTCAGATTTTCAAGAACCATTTCAAAGACTGCCCCTTTGTCGAGATATCAGACAAGATACCTGACATACATGTGGTGCAGAAGACAAACAAGCTGATAATCGGCGGTTTTGAGATTGATGAGAACAACCAGATGGTGATTATCGCTGTACTGGACAATTTAGTGAAAGGCGCATCAGGCCAAGCTGTTCAAAACATGAACATAATGCTTAATATAGATGAGAAAGAAGGACTAATATAAATCATAAATAATAATAATAATAATAATAATAAAATTAATTAAGATAAAAACAGAGCAGGTTAAAATGAAAACACACAAAACAAAAACAAAGCAGAAAGAAGTCAAATCTTTGCTATCGCTAATGGATGTTGACGCAAAAAAGATAGATGAATTAATCTCTTTAAGTGTCGCTATCAAAAAGAATCCTGGAAAATACTCAAAAAAACTGCAGGGAAAAACCTTGCTCATGATATTTCAAAAGCCATCTTTAAGGACAAGAATCTCTTTTGAAGTCGCAATGAACTCGCTTGGCGGAAAAGCAATTGTCACCGAGATGAGCGCGCTTCCAATCGGACAAAAGGAAAGCATGGAAGATACTGCAAAAGTCTGCTCCAGATATGTTGACGCGATAATGGCCCGCTTGTTTGATCAGAGTGAACTGATAAAGCTTAAAGAGAATTCAACAATCCCCGTCATAAACGGCTTGACAAATGAATTCCATCCTGCGCGGATACTTTCAGACCTGCTGACAATTTATGAGAAAAAGAAAAAGTTGAAGGGCCTTAAATTATGCTATTTAGGAGATGCCAAAAATAATGTGACCCATTGCCTTTTGATTGGCTGCGCTCATATGGGAATAGATATCTCAGTCGCATGCCCTAAAGAGATGATGCCTCGCGCTGAAATTGTCTCAAAAGCGCAGGAAATCGCAAAAAAAAGCAAAAGCAACTGCAAGATACTTATCACAAATGACCCAAAAGAAGCGATTGATAATGCAGACATTGTTTATACTGATTCATGGATGAGCTACCATATCTTGCCGGCTGAAAAAGAACAAAGATTAAAAGCTCTGAAAGAATATCAGGTCAATAGCGAGATTGTTAGATATGCAAAGAAAGATTACATATTCATGAATTGCCTGCCCGCAATGCGAGGATATGAGCAGACTGCTGAAGTAATGGACGGCCAAAACAGCATTGTTTTTGACCAGGCAGAAAACAGGCTTCACATGCAAAAAGCGATTTTATTGTCGCTGTTGAAGTAAAGGCTACATACTAAATGTAGGTTAGCATAATTAATGCAGGTTAGCATCATAAAATAATTCAATCAAAGATATTAAACTAAAAAAAAAGGATAAAAATGAAACTCTGGCAAAAAGGACAAAACACCAATAAGGAAATTGAAAAATTCACAGTAGGAAATGATTACTTGCTAGATCAAAATCTCGTAAAATATGACTGCATTGCGTCAATCGGTCATGCAAAGATGCTGAGAAAGATAGGGATATTGTCTGATTCAGAACTCAAAAAGCTTGAGAAGGAATTAAAGAACATAATCGAGCTGGAAAAGAAAGGCCAGTTCAAAATCAAGCTTGAAGATGAGGACTGCCATACTGCTATTGAAAATCATCTTACAAAAAAACTCGGAGAACTTGGAAAGAAAATCCATACAGCAAGATCAAGAAATGACCAGGTTTTAGGAGCTTTAAGGCTTTTTGAGAAAAATGAACTTAAGGAAATAGAAAAATTTGCTCAGGTTTTAGAAAGCGAACTGAAAAGTTTTGCTAGGAAAGAAAATTCGCTGATGCCTGGTTTTACGCACACGCGCAAGGCAATGCCATCTTCAGTTGGTTTATGGGCCGGAGCTTTTGCTGAATCAATGAATGACAATATAAAACTGCTTAAGTCTGCAAACGCTTTGATAGACCAAAGTCCGCTTGGAAGCGCTGCAGGATACGGCGTCTCATTAAATATCCCAAAAGAGTTCACTGCAAAACAGCTTTCTTTTGCCAAAGTCCAGAATAACTCGCTTTATGTCCAGAACAGCCGCGGCAAGTTTGAAGGAACAATACTAAATGCGCTATCGCAGATAATGCTTGATCTAAATAAGATGTCAACTGACTTGATAATGTTCTCAATGCCTGAATTCAATTACTTTGAGCTCCCTAAAGAATTCTGCACAGGAAGTTCTATAATGCCTCAGAAAAAGAATCCTGATGTTCTTGAACTTGTCCGCGCAAAATATGCTGTAATGCTATCATATGAATTCCAGGTTAAGACAATAATTGCAAATCTGATTTCAGGCTATAACCGTGATTTCCAGCTGACAAAAGAGCCGATAATGAAAGGACTGTATCTTGTGAAGAGTTGTTTATCAATAATGGTTTTAGTAATCAAGAACCTTAAAGTCAATAAGGAGGCCTGCAAAAAAGCAATGACTTCTGAACTGTTTGCGACAGAAAAAGCTTACAAGCTGGTAAAACAAGGATATTCTTTTAGGGATGCATATCATAAAGTTAAGGAAGAGCTGAATAAGTGTTAGGAAAAAAGTAAGGCTGAACCAGAAGCACATCTGCGTCTGATCCAAAACAAAAAAATTCTCAGCTAAAATAAATATTCTTTAATCAGCAATTCTCTATCGTCTTGTTCGGCAATTTTTCTGCATCTACGACAAGCATTGCGTTTGCGCAGGCCACAAAATTTATTTTGTCTGCCTTATAGACTCTTGGTGTTATCTCGACTTTCCAGACTTTACCATAAGTCTCTGTATCATAATAAACACTCAATTTCTGAGTAAGGCCTTGCATAAGTTCAGTTTCAGTCAATGCGGTCTTGAAAGAAGAACCTTTCTGTCCAAATAAGTTCATGTCAAAAGATTCTATCCTTGTCGGGCCATTGTTTTTAACGCCAAACCTGAATAAATTGCTTGTTGTTCCTGCAATGCAATATTCATGTCCGTTCAATGCTGCAAATTCAATAACTACATCTTGGCATTCCAAAGGAACTTCTGCAATAACTTCTTTTATTACAGGTTTGTCTGCAGGAGTTTCAATCGGTTTAACTGGCGCTTTTGTTTCAACTTCCTTAACAGGGGTTGTATCAACTGGAGGAGTATTGTCAACTATGGTGGTTGGTTCTTCAGTCTGTTTTATCTGGTCAGGAGCTTTTCCGCACCCTGCGATAATAAAAATGCTAAATATCGCTAGAACTAAGAATATTTTTTTTGAATCCATTTTTTGACCTCTTTTTCTTTGTTGATTGTCTGAAATATAAAAAACAATAAGCACAATTTAATGCAATATGTGATGTAAGATGTTTTTGTTTATAATATTTTCCTATCTTTATTTCAAAGCAGCTTTTATCCTGTTTGACTTAACGGATTTTATCTGGTCGTTCTTTTTAAATTTAAGAAGCGCTGCAGGCAGGTTAAAGAATCCAAGTATGCTCAGCTTTGATTTTAGCTTATAGCTGATTATCCTCTCCTCATACCCTTCAAGCATTGGAATGTCCCATTCAACGAGTGTTCCTTTCTTTGCATCCTTGATTATCTTAGAAGGCTTCAATGTGCCTATGATAACTTCCTCATGAAGGTCTGCGACATGGGGTATCTTATCAAGGACTTTTATCTGATATATTGGTTTCATAGTCCTGTTCCTTATGTAAAGAAGAACTTTAAGCTCTGATATTCCGCCTTCTCCTCTCTGCATTATCTTTGCCTCTTTCTGAACAATGATTGGGCTTCTCAGAACAAAATAAAGCGTGAGTGAAACAACGATTATCAAAGACAGAAGCGCAAGCGTCCTGTAGCTTTCCTCAGCAGTTATCTGGATTGTCTTTTCAGGTTCAAGATTGAGTTCCCAGACAAAATAAAGTTTGCCATCTTGCTTGACTGCTTTTGCTGCAGGACTTGTTTTTGTGAACAATTTTGAAATATAACCTGTCTGCATCCTTGTGGAGTCTATGCGGTTGACATTGCCATGATTTGTATAGTTGATGAGTGTTGTCTTCTTAAGAAAACCTTTCTTGATATACTCTTCCTTGTCGAAAGTAGAATAAGCGATTATCTCATATTCCTTTCTGACTTTTTTCAATGATTCTTTCCCATTCAGAACATCCATGAATATGAATTCCTTCATAGGCCTTTCAAGAGGATCAAGCGTTACAGTGAACTGCTCTGTCTTTCTTTCAAGAGGATCAAGCGTCACCTTAAGGTCATGGTTGATAAGTTTGCTTCTGACTTCAACTGTAAGGTTTTCTAGTTTTATCGGAACATAATTGTCCAGGCTTATGAAAACGGTTGCCGTGCTCCTAGGGTCAAGAATTCCATTATTTGTCAAATCAATTGTTGCAGTTATTGTCGGAACATACTCTCCATAAGGAAGTCCTGCTGGCCTCACATTAACAACTGCATCCTTTTTTGCTCTTACGCCTGTTGCTCTTGATGTGATGAGCATCTCGACTTTATATGTTCCAAGGCTTGTATCAAGAGAAGGCTTTAGGTAAATTGTTATTGTATCGCTTGAATTGGCATTTACGGTCCAGCCATACATTGTCTTTGTCGCAAACAAAGGGCTGCTTTCAACAGACCATCTTGAGAAATCAACTTCTATATTATAATCATCGGCATAATTTTGATTGTTGAGAAGCGTCAAGTTGAAATAAGCGATTTCATTAGACATTATTCTGTCTTTAATTGGAGTTATAAACAGCTGAAATTGGTCGAGTTCTGCTGCTGCAAAAGAGGGCAAAAGTAAAAGCAGCAGCGATAACATTGATATGGAAATCAACTGTTTTTTCATCGTCTACCTCCCTTCTTTTGGAAATAATGCCTTTTCTTTTTCTTTACCGGTTATTGTCTATAAAAATCTGTAAAATATTTTATGATATTCTCCAAATTATAAAAACCTAGTATATAAAACTTTCTAATTTCGTTATTTTTGAAACTATAATAAAGTAGTAACCATGTCAGAATGAGGTGGATTTGTTGTTTGAAAGAGAAAACCGCTGCTATGGAAATCTTGATTAAAATGGGGAAATTTAAGCGGCAGTAAAGAAGAACGCCTGACGGGCTTTTATAAGACGATAAAACCCTAAGGATATTTCATAAAAAACATGCGATTTAATCAAAAATAAGTCTCGCTATTCAAAATATTTATATATAGATGTCATTCATCAAAGAAAAAAGGATAATCATAAATCCTAAACACGAGGTTGATTGAAATGGTAGAAGGAAGATGCATGAAATGCAAAAAGCAAGTTGAAATTAAAAACGGAAAAGAAACAACAATGAAAAATGGCATGCTGGCCATGAAAGGCGAGTGCCCAAAGTGCGCCACAAAAGTTTTCAGAATTCTAGGAAAGGCTGACGGCGCTAAAAAGAAAAAGTAAGTTCAAGGCCTTTTATTTTTTTTATTTTTTTTGATATCTGCATTCTATGTTTATTCATATCAATGAGTAAGTTTAAAAATACAAATAGTTCTTTACTATGAAGTTTGGGGTTGTGGTCTAGTTTGGTATGATCCGCGCTTGGGGTGCGCGAGGTCGGGGGTTCAAAACTTAGGGTATGCACCCTAAAGGTACCCGCGTGGGACATTCGCTTCTCGAAGTCCCACAAGCTCGCTCGAAGAAAAAGTTAAGGCGAGCACACGGTGGATACTTTTAGAAATCGATGCCCTGGATGAAAGTCCTCCCAACCCCATTTATAATTCTCTAATTGTTTTATTCCAGAATTTTTCTTAGCTTCTTCGTGATTTTCACGGATTATTTCCGGAAGATTTTCGCCTGGGCTTGTGTCCTGCGTTTTTCGCGTTTATTTTCACACGTCTCACTCGCCATCCGCCCCGTGAAACTATATAAATGAATTCTACTAGTGATTATCTAGAAATAAAAAAGAAAAAACCAGATTGAGAAATCTGGTTAACGTCATTCCGTGATATAATGTTTAATCACAAAACAATATAAAAAACTTTCGCAAATCGCCGGGGTTGCCTAGTCTGGTACGGCGCCAGATTGAGGATCTGGTTGGCGTCATTCCGTGATGCCACGCGGGTTCAATGGAAACAAAAATTTCCTGAACAAAACGCCAATGCGGGGAAGTCCCGCCCCCGGCGCATATTTAATTGAATATTTAGAAAAACATAAAACAGCCTCAAACGCTCGTTAATGCGTTGACCCGCGTCTTATGGGTTCAAATGAGAATGCGAAGCATTCGAACTTTGTTCCAGAAATGTACTCATTTCTCAGAACAAATGTTTGACATGGAACTTGAAAATCCACTCACTTGCCTGCGAGTCGCTCGCAGGCTCGCGACAAATCCATACTTACAAATACCGTCAAAATTATCTGTTATCGGATTATTTTTTTACTTGAATTTTATTGATTCAATCACATCATTAGCAGAATTAGAGTTCTTATCAAAAGCAGCCGGTTCAGCTTCATAGTTGGCCAGATAAATCATATTGTTGTGCTCAAAATAAACCTGCAAAAGTTTCATTGTTTTTCCGTCCTTGTCATACTGCCTGAGCATTGTTTTTGCCTTTTTGCCATTTATTGTCCTGTCAGATGCTTCAAGCAATCTGTTGCCGTTCTGACTGTCAATGTTAAG
>JAUYGA010000053.1 GCA_030690755.1 Nanobdellota archaeon | reverse complement strand
AATTGATTTGCCATTATTTGATTCATCATTATTCGGTTCGCTGTTTTTTTGCTCCCCATTTCCATTCCCATTTTCATATTCTTTTAGAACATATAGGTTGAGATTCTTTGCAATTGTCGCTTCAACAAATGAAGGGTTTTTTTCATATGCTTCTTCTGTTATTAGGATTTTTTCTATTCGTTTGTCATTCATATTAACTTCAGCAGGAGTTTTAACGACGCTAAAATTATCTTTGTCTATTCTTGCCATGTCTAAGGAATCATAGTCTAGCTCTCTGTCATACACCATGACGAATTTGTCCATTCTTATTTCTCTAGTCATCTCATCTTGCGCAGGATTTTGATTGTTTATATCAAGAAGGAAAACATCTGAAACATCAGGGTGTTTTGCAAAAAGTATTGAAGAATTTAAAGCAATTGTTGATGTTGTTGCGCCGCCTTTGTCGTGCACATATGGCAGGAAGATTGTTTTTTCAGAGAAAAATGCATTTAGTTCTTTATTGGCATCTACCTGGCTGTCTACTAAATTATATGCAACTGCCTGCAATTCTTCCTTTGTTGTAATGTTTTCTAGCATTTTTTATTTGTGGATTTTGATTAGACTTTGTTCAGATTTTGTTAAACAAGTTGTTCGTCACTTGCTACTCTCAAAAATCCATTGTCAATATATAAAGGTTTCGTTTTAGTTACTATTATTGAGTGGTCATATATTTTCAGTTTTTAATATTCTGCAAGTTTTGTCAGGCCAGCCAATTCGTTTTTAGAAATGTTTATATTCTCTTATTGGCGCAATGTAATTATGAGCTTTTTCCGAAAACACAAAAAATGGATAAACTACAATAAGGAGTTAGGTATTGCAGAGATATCTGCATTTGTTTTCGGGCCTTTGTTGGCGTTTATTGCATCGATATTCTCGCAGAACAACTTTACTATCGTCGCATTCAGCACTGTTGGCGATTATATCGGTTATACTTTAGCTTATGGCGCAGCTTCTTTTTTTGACAACAGGAAAATCTATTGGGATGAGAAAAAGAAAAAAGTCAATAGGATATTTTTCAATCATTTCGGAAAATTCATCATCGGAGCAGTTTTTGTTGATATAATTTATTATGCGGCAAGGTCTGTTCTGAATTATTACCTGCTTAGTCTTAATGTCGTTCCTCATCTTTCAGCGGTTTTTACTCAGGTAATCATGCTTGTTCTCTATTTTACTTTAATGAATGTGATGGGCAAGACTCTCGGAATAATTGACAAGAAGAAGCGATAAGAAAAAAGGAAGCGACAAAAGTATTTTTATTTGTTTCCTTGCGTTTTTGCAAGTAGCGCAGCGCCTATCACGCCTGAATTGTTTAGTTTTGCTTTTGTGATTTTTACTTTGTTGAATGCCTGCCTGAATACTTGCTTCTGAAGCTCTGAGTTCATTGTTGTCTCAAAGTTTTCAAAGAAGTTGCTTAAACCGCCTCCTATGACAACCATTTCAGGATTATAGAAATTAACAACAATTGACATGACTTTTCCTAGCTCTTTTCCATATTCACTTAGCACATACTTTGCAAAGTCATCGCCTTCTTTTATTTTTTTCTGAAGATCCATGGGGTCCATAAGTGACATGAACCTTAATGCAGAAATATTGACGGATTGCTCAAGCATTCTGTCTTTGTATAATGCTCTTCCGATTTCGCCGGCAGCGCCTGTGCTTCCGCCATAAAGTTTACCTTCGATGATTATTCCGCTTCCGACTCCTGTTCCAAGAGTTATTCCTATAACATTCTGTTTTCCTTTTGCAGCGCCAAAATTTGCTTCAGCCAAAGTAAAGCAGTTTGCGTCATTATCAACAAAAGTTTTAATTTTGAATTTTTTCTCAAACTCTTTTTTGATATTGGTCTTTTCCCAGCCAGGCATGTTTGTTGCTTCATCCGCAACTCCATTGATAATTGGCGCGGGAAATCCTATGCCTATTCCTTTAATTTTTATTTTTTTACCGTCTTTTCCGCCTTTATCTATAGGCATGACTTCTTGAACTGTAAGAAAAATGTTTGAGAGAGATGTTTCTTTTCCTAATTTTGCTTCAACAAGCCTTTTGCTTTCCTTGACGAGTTTGGCATTATTTTTGCTTAGAACTACAAGACCTGCTTTGACATATGTTCCTCCAATATCTACGCCAATAAAGAAGTCTCCGTTGAGTTTTTTTGTATTTTTTTCTTTTTGTTTCTTTGAATTTTTAGACGTATGAGATGCAGATTTGCGAGTCTTATGAATGATTGCTTTCTTTTTTGTCTTTTTCATCTACAATACAACCTCTTTTTTGCTCTGCATGTTTTATTTATATTTTTTAGTCATATTTAGTTGTGATGCATATGCGCTAGGATATTCTTGATGTTGACTATGTTATTCTATTTTCTATTCTTTGTTACTCTTTAAAACAAAATTGCGGTTTAGTCAAATATTCAAATTTGTCAGGAAATTTTATTGCAGAAACATAAAGCGGCATTTCTTTCAGCAAGCCAAAGGAGGACATTTCTCTGACCTTTATCACTTTTAGCTTAGGATGTTCCTTGTATTTTGGGTTTTCAACAAATTTTATCTGGCCATCAACATCTAAGCCATAATATATGGCGCCGTGTTTCTTCTTATAGTCGCCATATTCTGAGGAAAAATTCAATTCTACGAGGTTTGTCATAATCAAGGGTTCTTTGCCTGCATTTATTGTAACATGACCATAGTTTGGAGGAATAAGCACTTTGTCATTCTTGTTTGCTATGATGACTTTGACATCAATGACCTTGCCTTTCATATCGATTTTTTGAAGAAGATAATGAGCAGTTCCATGGAGGACTTCATAGACTTCAGGATATGTGACTTTTTCATTTTTTAGAAATGGGTGATAATGACCGACAGTTTTAATAAACTCCCTCCCTATTTTATTTGGAGGAATAACTGTTATGTCATACCTTAAATTGTATTTTGCAAGCTTTTCTTTGTCTCCATTTGCGCAAACATCCCTGTACATATAGTAAATGTTTTGGTCGTTATTTTCTGCAGTTGATTTTTCATCCATTAAGAATTTTTTTGCTTGTTTTAATGTTCGTATCCCTGGTTTAGGAAGCTTTAGAGTTTTTGATTTAGAAATCAATTTAAGGTTTTTTTCATCGAATGCAAGATCAAGGCCTGAATTTTTTAAGTCAATCATTTATGCCTCTTTTGATTTTTTAAGTTTTAATTTTATATTAAATGAATAAAGTATTCTTGTATATAAATGTTGTTGTAATAAATTTAACTACTTGCTAATGATTACATTTACGAAAAATTTATAAAACAAATGATGTTTTGTCATAATAAAATGGTTGACTTAGTTTATTTGATAAAACATCCAGACGCGTCCAAATTCAGCGCTGACGAGAGAGGTCAGGTTAGAATTGATTTTTCTGAAATTGAAAAAACACTGAAGGATGACGGATATGATTTAAGAGATTTATCAATCGCTCATGTACTTATAGATGCGAAAGTTCCGGTGAATCATTTTGAGAGCTTTTTGAAACATCAAACAGCTTCTGATGATTCTGAAATTTTAACTGTTGCCCTAAAACGTGGAAACCCTGCAGCGCATAGACATCAGACAATTATTCGTTTTGATGGAGGCATGCAAGGATGCGTATTGGGGTATTCTTCTTCATACGCAAATTTTCATAAAAAATATCTGCCAAGTATGGTTCGTACCTATGTAAAGGAAAGTTTGCTTACTGGGGAAAAGTCAAAATATGCTTCTCCTTTTTTCGCAATAACTGAACCTGAGTTGTATAGTGAAACAATGCATGCCTTTAAGGATTTAGACCTGAAGATCAAGATTATTAGAAAAAGAGTTAGATCTAAAAGTCAAGAGTATTAAGAAGAGAAAATAATCTTTCATCCAACACATTTTTAAATAAACTCGTTTTTCTGTTAGTTATCGGTTATTTGCCAAGAAATGTGGGCATTGCTCGCCTGAATCTTGGGCATTTAAGCAAATAAATGCAAAAACTAATGGAGGCTGTTTAGAATGGGGTATCAAAAATACGTTAGACAAATTTGGAAAAAGCCAAAAGAATCACTTGGTGATTTATGGCAACAGAGACTTATTTCTTGGAGACAAGAGCCATCAACTTTAAGGCTAGAACATCCTACAAGGATAGATAGGGCTAGATCTCTAGGCTATAAAGCAAAGCAAGGTATTATTGTTGTCAGGCAAAGGGTTCTTCGTGGCGGCAGGATGAGACCTGATATTAAAGGCGGAAGAAGACCTAAGCATAACAGGCAGCGTAAAATCGTTGAGAAGAATTATCAGCAGATTGCAGAAGAGCGAGCTAACAAATCTTATGTGAATTGTGAAGTTCTTAACTCTTATTATGTCGCAGAGGACGGAAAACATTATTGGTATGAGGTAATATTAGTTGATAAGGCTCATCCGGCTGTTCTTGCAGACAAAGACCTTTCATGGATTGCTGATTCTCAGCATACTGGACGGGTTTTCAGAGGACTTACTTCTGCCGGAAAACATTCGAGATCTTTGCATCAGAAAGGTTTTGGCGTAAACAATGCAAGACCTAGTTTGAGAGCAAACTCGAGAAGACAGAAGTAAATCAAAGCAGACAGAAGTGATTCTGTTTTGTTTTTTTTATCTTTTTTTCTTTTATTATCTTTTCTTATTTTTTGGTTTTTTCCGCTTTCGAAAATCGTATGTGTATTTAATAAATTTTATATACTTGGATAGAATTGCTCTAGTTATGGGAACATTACTCTGCACAAATTGTAAGTATTCGTTTGCGCCTAAAAAACCTGAGATGCCTAAACGTTGTCCTTACTGTTCTAAAGAAGGTACTTTGGTTGATGAGGAAGAATTTCTTGGTTTGTGATTTGAAATATGTTTTATCTTCATTTTTGATTTTTTAGAATTCAGATTCCTAAGCTTCTGTCGATTTCTTCTGCTATCTCTCTTAAGTCTTTTAGTGTCCTTTCAGCATCTTCGCTTAACTCATCCACTAGATTTCTTAGATTGCTGACTCGCAAGATGTATCGGTTTTTTTCCACTGCGACAAATCCAGAATCAGTCAGTTTGTTTATGTG
>JAUYGA010000057.1 GCA_030690755.1 Nanobdellota archaeon | reverse complement strand
TACGCTCTTTTACAGATTTTGAATAACACTAATACCAAAGAAGCAGCCCAAGTATTGGTGTCTCTTATTCCAGATCCTAAGGTTTTTTTCTTTAAAGAGGATTTTAATTCTTTGCATAAGGTGGTTGATAAAGAGTTAATTCCGTCTCTCAATGAGATCATAAAAAATTCAAGAAATCTTGAAAAAATAAATTTTTGTTATGATGCAATCCAAAAAATGCATCAAAAATTAAAACCGCAAGGATGCAATCCAGAAATAAAAAATTAACTAATCAATCTTCCAACGCAATTCTAGTCTCAGTCATGTCAATAATCAGTTCTATTATCTGTGACATTCCTCCGATAATTATGTTTTCATCTTTCGAAAGCTCTTTACTATATTTGAAGAGGTGCTCCCTAAAAAAGTCCCTGTTCTTGTTTAGCGTTGTGATTTTTGCGGTATTGTAATTGTAGAATAAATCATAATAATCATTGATGGATTTTTTGATATTGTTGAGTAGCTCAAAAAATTGAGGGCTTTTGAGTTTTAAGGAATATTTGACAACATATCTGCCGTGATTTTTTATAATGTCCTCTAATTTGCTTAACAAAGAGATCAAGTTAAAGTAAAAGCAGGTTTTTCTTGAGTCTTCATAACCATACTTATTCAATAATCTCAAACAGAAGTTAATGAATTTTTTCAGATTAATGTGCTGGAACTCTATTGATTCGAGAATATCCATATTATTTTCTTTTGCACCTTGTATGAATGAGTCGATCATCTCATTTACTAATCTGAATATTCTTCTTAGGAGATTTTCAAATTCGCCAATTGATTCGTCTGTTATTTTTTTTATGACAAAATTTTTTTCTGATGCGCTTACGACTTCTGCTCCTACAAATCTATTAACTATGTTATATACTACTGAAGAAGTGCTGACTTTTTTATTTATCCTGTAATGGCTGGCGAAGGGTGTTGAAGTGAGGATATTGATAGTATCATAACCATATCGGTATCTGCTTTGTATTAATAGGTTGATTGTACTCCTGTCAAGATTAGAAACATCAATATCTATTTCTTGGTTAGTTTCTTCTTTTTTATTCCCGATAACTAATGAATCATAAAGCTCTTCAACATTTATCTCATCGCCGCCTTTAAGGCCTGTTTTCTTGACCCATTTCTTCGGCAAAGTGATTGTTAGTGTGTCATTTCCTTGTTTGATGACTTTTCTTTTCATGTTAATCGTCAGTATTCTTTACGTCTTTTTAAACTTTTCTAAAAATATATTGATATATTGTAAAATATATTTAATATTGAAAAAATATATATCTCTATATTGACTATAATACTTCATCGAAAAGATTTCGGCAAACACCAGGTTTTTTTCGATAACAGGGAATACCTGGAACTTTTTCATAAAACAACGTAGTTGGTAAGTTGTGTTAAAAAAATGAAAATGAACTAAACGTCTGACTGTGCTAAAAAATGAAAAAAATAAACTCTAAACCATTTAATCATCTGACTGATGAAGAGCTGATACGATTTATCCAGGAATATTCTGGGTTGAAAGTAGGGGTTCTTACAGGCGGAGGAGATGCTCCTGGATGCAATGCTGTTTTTCAAGGAATACTAGACAAAGCTGAGGAAACAGGGTATCTCGTTGTTGCATTCAAAGATGGTTTTTATGGAGTAGTGCAAGAGCTGCCTAAATTATCTGATGCGCTTTGGGATGCGCCAATTGACTTGTCAATGAGAGGCGGAACAATAATCGGAAGTTCACGAGTCAATCCTTCAAAAGTATTTCTTGACAGTGAGGGTAGAGTCATAGAAAAGAGGGATTATGCAGCAAAGCAAGAAAACAGAGAAGCGTATGTCTCTTCAGCCATACAATCTCTGGGTTTGGAAGGATTGATTCTTGCAGGAGGCGATAACACATTATCTGCAGGATGCAAACTCAGCGCACTAAATATTCCTGTTGTAGGAATACCTAAATCCATTGATGATGATTATGGTTTTGTATATGCTTTTGGAAGACATACCTCTGTTGATCGCGCAGTTGGAATGGTAGATTATCTAAGGTCGACTGCTGAAAGCCATGGAAGAGACATTGTTGTAGAAGTCATGGGAAGAAAGTGCGGAAGAATTGCGCTAGACACAGGGATAGCTACGCATGCAGATATTATTTTGACTCCTGAATTTGAATTTCTTTCATCAGCTGTTTTTAACATACTTGGCAATAACAGAAAACAAGGAAAAAGATACAATGTGATTGTCATATCAGAAGGAGCTGTTTCTGTTGGCGGAGAGGAAGAGTATTCATCAAAAGATTCTGATGGTTATGGTGAAAAGATTCTTGGCGGCTCAGGCGCAGCTTTTGCAAAAAAGTTATCTCAATTCTACAGAGCTAATGGGTTTGGAGATGATATTGTGCGATCGCAACAAGTTGGTCATTTTCATCGTTCAGGAAATCCGAATGAAGCAGACCGAGTTAGAGGCTACAAATATGGTGTTGGCGCAATGGAATTGGTCTTGAACAAAGAGTGGGGAAGTATGATAGGGTACATGAATGGTTTGTATATCAGTCAACCCATTGAAACAATAAATCACCTTAAACGAGTTAGCGACGACGAATATGATGCTCAAAGATGCAATACAAAGTTGAGTGTTTTACACATTAATGGCTCATGAAAACTAGCCTATGAAAACTGGCTCATGAAATGTTATCAGAAGTCAGAATCTGATTTCAGTGACTTGTATGGGTTTAAAACAAAATAAAAATGGACAAAAAAGATCTGATGATTGTAAAAGAGTTGAGAAGAAACGCAAGACTGAGCTTGACAGACATAGCCTCTTTGACAACAATACCTATCACGACCGTACATGATCGGTTGAAGCAGCATGAAAAAAAGTGGATAAGCAAACACACAACTCTGCTGGATTTCCAGAATATGGGCTATGGCGGCCGGGCGTATCTTGCGCTGAAAGCAGAAAAGGCGAAGAGGATTGAGCTTAGAAATTTTTTGTTGCATCACAAGAATGTGAATTCAGTTTATGTTGTGAATTATGGATTTGATTTGATGGCTGACGTTGTTTTTCGAAACATAAAGGATGTTGAATCTTTTTCAGAATTGCTTTCCCAAAAATATGGTGTTTTTGAGACAAAAATCTTTCACGTTTTAGAAGAGCTTCAAGAGGAAGAGTTTATGATGAAATAAATCAAAATCAAATAAAATTATTTTGTGAGGTAAAAAAATGAAATTAGTTCATGTGCCTGAAACAACTGATGTGAAATTTCCGCCGAGTGAATATAGGTTTAATGCGCCTGGCACTGAAATTGTTGGTTATACAATAACTGTACCTCATAAAGAAGACATTACTCCCATAAGCATTTTAGAAAAAACATACAAAGAAGGACTGTATCCAAATTATGAAACTATTTTGAATGAGATTGTTCCAATAAAATGGGAAGATAATACAATACAAATTCATATTGCAGAAATAGATTCTTGTTACAGAAACATATTTTTGCAGTGGATTCCTGGCAGAGATGAATGGATTGGCATTGAAGAAGCTTCTTGGCGGCCATCTGAAAAATATGGCCTCGATTCAAAATATCAAGGACCGTTTAAGCTTGATGAAAAGTATGCATCAAAAATCATAACTGCTTTTTGGCTGAATCATGACGATTTTTTTAAATCATTTAAAGTGAGTGATGCGATTAAAAAATCTCCTGAGACTCTTGAAGGGATGATGACCTTCGAAAACAGAACATCAAGATTTCTTTATTTGGCAGAAAAAGGTCCTACATATTATTTTGATGGTCTTCATGAATCTGGGTTGGGTGATCTTGAGGTAAGTGTTTGCAGTGACGACGTTGACAAGTTGCATGATGAATGTAAATCTTTGGTTGAAATTGCTAAAACAGTTGTCAAAGAAAACAGTTCTG
>JAUYGA010000035.1 GCA_030690755.1 Nanobdellota archaeon | reverse complement strand
ATCTGGTCATCTATTCCTGTTCCAACAGCGACTATTATTCCTGCTATTGCAGCCATATCCAGATTCCAGCCAATTAGAGCAGCAACGCCAAGCAATATTATCACTTCTGATATCATGACAACAGTTATCGGAATTGCAATCTTTAGTTTTCTATAACTGATGAACAAGATTAATGATACGACCAATATGGATACTAATGCAATTAGCATGGCATTTTTTATGAAGTCCTTTCCAAGAATAGGAGAGATATTGTCTGTTTTTACTATCTCAAGTTTAGCAGGCAGCTGTCCTGTTGCAAGAACAGTCTGTAATTTTTTCATGCTCTTGAGCGCATCAAGTTTTGCTTCTTCAAAATTTTGGCCAACACCTGATCCTGTGATTGCGATTCCTGTGACATCTTTCCCTCTAAGGTCGGAAACGATGCTTAAATTTTCTACAATCTCTCCATCAAGATATAAGTCAAGAGTTTCATTAAGATATTGGCTTCTTCCTTGGGTTATGATAAGCATATCTTTTGTTCTTGCAGCTTGTCTCTCGGCAGACTCTTTGCTTAAAGTGATTGAAAACATGAATCTGCACATTGATGTGCCATCTGCAACTTGACCGCATCCTTCCCTAGGATCGATTCCAGAACAGTCTGCTGTTCTGCAAACATACTTTATGTCCTCTCCGCCGGAAAACATGACATCTGGACCGATTTTTGCTTCAAACTTTCCTTGGCTTGAAACCAAACTTTTTATTTCTTCTTTATTTGATCCTGCAATTTCTATCAGAACATATTGATTTCCAGAGAGATCTCCTGTTTCAGAAACAACGATATCGCTCAAACCATAAAGGTTAAGCCTTTGGTGCAAATTTTCTATCAATAAACTCATTTCATCAGCTGTCAACTCTCTTTCAGGCTCCAGAAGAACCCTTGTTCCCCCCTGCAAATCCAGTCCCTTTTTGAGATTGGTTGTTGGAGCATCATAAACATCTACGCCTAAATCCACTTTGCCGTCAAAATCTTGGCGGATTTTCACTTTATATAATCCGTTTTTCTTGTTTGTTTTTACTGTTGCTGTTGTTCCAGGCTCGAGTTTTGACAAGACAGAGTAATATTCCTCTAAATTTCTTATTTTATAATCATCTATTGCGACAATTACTTCTCTGCTCATTGGCGGAGTTTTAGGATTTACAGACAGCAAACCTGCTTCTGCTGCCGAGCTGTTCTTCTCAACATTTCTTATTGCAACACCTTCTCTCCAGGGAGCAGGATGTATTGCAATTATGGATAATAATAGCGTTAGAACTAACACCATCATCTTCCAGTTCCAAAAAACTTTCTTAAGTGTTCGTTTAAAGCTCATTTTTGTTCAAATTAAAAATTTAATTTAGTTGATCATGAAGTTTTATCTTATCTCCTTTTTTCTCAAGATACATTCTAAGTATGCCTGCATTCTGTATCCACGTGTTCAAGATATCAAAAAACAGGCCTATTAAGAGTATTAACATTATTTGTTTTAACACCACTGATGTTGACAAAAAGTAGCATGTTCCGACTACTGCAATAGCTGTTGTTGTCATTATCATTCCAGTTTTAAAAGCCCCTGTTGTCGCTTCAAATATGCTTACCCCGCTTTTTCTTTTCAATACCCTGACTGTCAAAAGAATGTCTGTGTCAACAGAATAACCAATGAGCATGAGCATTGCGGCGACGCCTGCTGTCGAAAGTTTTGCGCCAATCAATATGAGAACTGCCCATGTTCCAAACATAGTGCATATAGGCGCCAAGATGATTGCGAGAGACGGTATGGGAATTCTAAAATAAAGAAATATTACAATAGCCATGAATGCAAATGCAAAAAGTATTGCGCGTATTGTTTCATTAAAGAAACTTGCTCCAAGAGCAGCGCCAGTGGATTCTATTGCTAAATCATCGCTGCTTACTGAAAGTTTCTGTTTGACATAATCAGATATCTGGTCAGGAGTTACCTCTGTCAGAGCGATAACAACGCCCGCATTCTTTCCTGCGTCAGTTATGCTTCTTATCCTTATGTCTGAATTCGGATATCTTGATTTCAGATCCTTTTCAAGCGAGATTATATCGACATTTTTTGTTGTAGAAACTGTTACAGAAACTCCGCCTTTGAGGGTAATGTCTTTATCGATGTAATCTCCTGTTTGCATTTTATGGTTAAGAATTATGCCAATTGAAATCAACATTACCAGTAGAGGTATGATAAGCAGTTTTTTGTAATTATGATCAAAAAATTCCTTTACTTTCTCCATATCAATCCCTTTTTATTATCTATCGCATTATTTAAATCTGTCACATTGTTTAACTTATCAACTAGTCTATTACTAATCTAGTGCTAATTTATCAAATTAACTATTACCAACCCTATAACAAAACAAAAAAGAAGTAGTTTTTAAAGGTTTCTATTTGATTCTACTTGATTGCTGTTTTATCGCTGCTTTGATTAAGCCTGTAAATAATGGCGCAGGCTTGACAAACTTTGATTGGAATTCTGGATGCGCCTGGGTTGCTACAAAATAAGGATGTTTTTCTTTTGGAAGTTCTATGAATTCCACAAGATTCTTTTCAGGATTGACGCCTGAAACAATCAAGCCTTTCTGTTCTAGTCTGGATATAAACTCCTTGTTGACTTCCCACCTATGTCTATGTCTTTCGGATATGATTTCCTGACCATAAAGTCCATGAACAATTGTTCCTTTTTTCAGTTTTGCTTTGTATGCTCCGAGCCTCATCGATGCTCCGAAATTTTTCTCTTCAAGCTTCTTTTTTTGCTCAGGCAATATGTCAATTACAGGATATTTTGTGTTCCTGTTTATCTCTGTAGTATTTGCTCCGTTCATGCCGCAGACATTTCTTGCAAACTCAACAACAGCAAGCTGCATGCCATAACATAATCCGAGATAAGGCAGCTTGTTTTCACGGGCATATTTTATTGCAAGGATTTTTCCTTCAACACCGCTTTCGCCAAATCCCCCTGGAACAATTAAAGCATCTACTTTCTTCAATTCGTCAAGTTTGCTCGCATCTTTCTCAAAAACTTTCGAGTCAATCCATTTTATTATCGGTTTAGTCTCCTGATCCCATGCAGCATGTTTTATTGCTTCAATTACGCTGATGTAAGAATCCTCAAGACAGAAATCGCCGATATCAAAATAT
>JAUYGA010000026.1 GCA_030690755.1 Nanobdellota archaeon | reverse complement strand
ATATTAAAAGAAAATAATGCTTTATGAACTCCAGTTTTATGGTTAATTGCAATAACTATTTGAGCGATAATCCATTCTTTTTCAAAACGTCTTTCAGTTCTTCAAATGTTTTTTCTCCTAAGTTTCTTGAGTGTCGAAGTTCTGTTTCAGTCATTTGTGATAATTCTTTGAGAGTGTTTATTCCTAGGCTTTGCAGGCATCTTGTTGCTCTGACGCTTAAATCAAGGTTTTTTATGTTTTTATTTACATTGCTTTTCATATTGGCAATTTCTTCCAAAACACCAACAGCGTAGCTCTTGAATTCTTCATAAGCAGTAACGTACGCTTTTCTGTAAATGTTATACATTTCGTTCTCTTTTGGGATGCTGTTTAATTTTGTGTAATAGAAGTGAGCGAGATTTTCTGTTGTTAATATCCAGTCAAGAGCGCTGTTGAAAACTTTATTCAAATTAAAACTGTGGCCAAAAACTAAAACATCCTGAGCTTCTTTATAATTAAGGTTCTTCGAATAAACCAGTTCAAGCATTATTTTCTGTTCTTTGCTCAGCTCTTTTCCTCTAGGAGAAAATTCAATGAGTTCTTCAAGAAGCGGTTTTAATGCTTCTGGATTCTTTTCATTTTCAGGAATAAGAACCCCTAGAGTTTGTGTTAGTAAATCAAATTTCTTTTCAAATCTCGGCTTTCCATGTTGATTTTCTTCTTCCTCATAATTGAATGGTCTGTTTTTGGCTTCAACTTTTTCCAAGTCAATATCAAAAACAAAATTGGAAAAGTATTTTAAGAACAAATCATGATTTGTGCTTTTGTGGTAAAAAAGCTTTCTCAGAACCTTTGCTTCAATCTGCCCTATTCTTCCTTTATGCAAATCAAGTTCAGAAGCGACCTCAAGCTGCGTTTTTTTCTTATCCTTCAAACCATATCTTGATTCAAGAACTCCTCTTTCTCTTTCAGTAAGATTAACACCAGTCAAAAGTTCATTAACATAATCTTTCACAGCACTTCCATACTTGTTTTTCACAGCTTTATTAGCAGCCAAAGAAGCAACATCCCTTATCACTTTCTTGCTCACACCTTTTTCCTGCGCAACAAGAGTAGAAACAACATAGCCTATCAACGTATTAAGCATTTGCTCATTTGAAAAATCAAACTGGTAGGGTTCATCTTGAATAATCGCTCTAAATAATCCGTTATGACCTTCTCTTGTTTGCAAAAGATAATTTGTCTCGCTGATAAGCTCATCAAGATGTTTAGACAAAACTTTTTTTGAAATGACTTCTTTTATTTCGTCAGATGGAGCGTTCAGATATCCCTGAATTGCAAAGAAAAGTTTGTCATCATTTGTTTTAGCATCTAAAAGCTCATGCTTATTCTTGATATGAAGCTTAACAAAATTAGATAGTGAGGCTACATCAACATTATAGAACTCAGCTACAGCTACATGACTAAGACCAGCGTTCTTCAGATACGCAACTTCCGTTTCTTTTCCAATCAAAGGTTTATATGAAATTCAAACCACCCAAAGACCAAAAACACAGTATTTGTTTAAATAGTTGACGGAGAAGTGATGAAAAATTTGCGATGGGATTAGGTTAGAAAGAGGCGTTTGCATCTCCGTGCATGTCCAAAAATTCCAAGTTCCATGCCAATGCAAATCTTATCAAGGGTACATCGCCATAAGGGTCATCTTCGCTTGTGCCGTATGATTTTATTTGTCTTCTGTATTCTTCTTTTGTTTTTTCAATCGATTCACCAGCAGACAGACTATTAAAGAGAAGTGAGTTAATCAATACAGAACAGGCTTTTTTGAATGGCAGTGCATTCTTATCTTTACTAGGCGAGCTTTCCCTTGACGGATCACGCACAATCATAAAACTAGAATTATATCCGATATATGCCGTCGCACCTTTCTTAATAGCTTTCTCGCCAAGCTCTTCTAGAGAATCACAAGCTAAGGCATAAACTATCTTACCTTCTGTTAAATTCACATTTTCAGCATCAAGAATTACTTCATTCCTATGTCCTGTAACATTATTTGAATCGCCATGCCCGTTCAAAAATACGAGCTGAGGGCATTCTTTAGAAAGCATACTCTCAAAATTTTTCCTAATAGCTTTCTCCCCTTCCAATTCAGCAACACGAACATTTTTTGAAGCCTTCGCGCGTACAACAGTTTCCTTAGAAAAATCATGCAAATAAGAAGTCATAACATCGTGATTTGGTCTAGTTATCAGAAATTTCTTAGTCATCTAAGCCGCTCCGCTAAGAACCTTGAGCATCCTCATCTGCACCTTAACAATCTTCTTGCCCATCTCATCTTCTTTCTTCACGGATTCTATCATTTCTTTAACACTAATCTCATTATTGTTGCCTAGAGATAATTTAGATTCAGGGTTCAGAGCGCTGAGCCTAGCCAAAACCAATTGTTTTTGTTCTCTTTCCAAATCAAATTTTTCACTCATCATAACAACCCCAAAGATTCTATTTTTTTTAAAATCTTTTTGCTCAGGCAAATTTGCATAAGTTTTTAAAAATTTGTCTTTGCTCATCTTAATAAAGAAAATGAAAATAGACTATTTAAACCTTATGTATACTATAAAATGCAGTTTAGAGTAGCTATAATGTGCCTTTCTCATTCGCTGTGCAGAACTTTATACTCTTTTTTGCTCCTTCAGCTATTACTTTGAAGTCTCAATCAGTCCATACATCATATCCTATTTGTATTCATCTATTGTGGAAACTTAGTCATGGTCTTTAATGTAATCTACAAATTTTATTCTGAGCTTTTTTTAGTAATTCTTCAAACTCTTTGAAGTCTCTTGTGCAAGTTTCGACAGCAAAATCCCATTTAGCTGCTTCAATAAACTATGCGAAGAGTCTCGCAAAATGATTGCATTACTTGATTAAGTTGACGGTGTTTACCGACAATTTTAGCAAACTTTTAAATTAAATATGCTGTTTCTTAAGACCATGGCAAAGTCTGAGACAAAATCAATCAATGCAGCTGGAAAATCAACTGGAAAGTTTTCTGGAAAACTAAGCAGAAAACTCGGCAGATTAGAGATAGAAACGCCTTTTGTATTGGCTCCAATGGCCAGTTATTCAGACATCTGTCTCAGAACAATGTGCAGGGAATATGGCTGCAGTTATGCATTTACAGAGCTGATACATGCTCCTGCATTCATCAGAAAAGTTGAAGCTCTGAAAGAAAAATTGGATTTTCATGATCCTATAGGTCTGCAGTTCATAGCAAACAAGCCAGAAGAATTAAAAGAGGCAATAAGGATGGTGAATGAACGCGAGTTTTATTCTGGGCTTGAGAATGTCAAATCAATAGACCTTAATTTGGGATGCCCCTCTCCAGACATAATGCGAAACAATTTAGGATCTGCGCTTTTGAATCAGCCGAAAACAATCAGAGATCTTTTCAAAGTGATGAGAAAATATTCAGACCTTCCTGTATCTGCCAAGATGAGAATCGCAATAAATGCAAAACACAAAAAAACCAAACCCTATCTTCGAATCGCAAAAATAGCAAAAGAAGAAGAACTCGACTTTATAACAATTCACGCAAGAACTGCAGGCCAGCAATATGCAGGAGAGATTGATTTTGAAGCGATTAAAGAAACCCGGGAGAATGTTGACATCCCGCTTATCGGAAACGGCAATGTTATTGACGAAGAAAGCGCCATGAAGATGCTTGAATATTGCGATGCAGTCATGATTGGAAGGCAGGCTGTCAAGGATCCATTCATATTTCAGCAGCTCAATTATTTCCTGGAACATGGAAAG
>JAUYGA010000019.1 GCA_030690755.1 Nanobdellota archaeon | reverse complement strand
ACTGTATATGGTGTGCTGAATGTTTGTATATGGTGTGCTGAATGTTTGTATATGGTGTGCTGAATGTTTGTATATGGTGTGCTGAATGTTTGTATATGGTGTGCTGAATGTCTGTATATGGTGTGCTGAATGTCTGTATATGGTATCCCACATCATTGTATATACTATCTTGTTTCACTTTATCACAAGCATTTGTATACTTTATCACACTCTATCAACCTACCTTTTTTTCTACTTCCTGTAATTATATACCTGTAACATATCTAAATTTTTGTGTCTGGTGTAATGTACCGCTACTATCAGATTCCTTTTATTTATATCTTTGCTAAAAAAAAGAGATAATCTTGAAATCTTAAAGCTATCATTATTATTATTATTTATCAGTTTGTTTTAGAAATTTTTTAATTTGGTATGTTTGAATTTTACCTGGTGAAGATTCATTCCTTTCCCACCGGCCAATAGTTACATAACTGACTTTTAGAATCTTTGCAAGTTTCTGTAATGAAAGTTTATGTTCAAATCTATACTCTTGTAATTTTTTAATAAGTTGCATTTTATTTTATATTGATTTTGTTTTACACATGTTATAACAAATTATATATAATTTGTCAAGAAAAAAAATAAAATTTTAGAAAATAAGGGAACTTAGAAAAAAATGCAATGGAAAAAGTAGTCATAGTTTTGTTTTAAAAGGATATTTATTTATAATATCTTCCGAATTAAATTATGTTTCTACGAGAATTTAATTTTGATTTTCACGACAGAGCCTTTAGCTCTGGCGAAAAGCGAAGCCGAAGGCGGAGCGTAAAAGGGGGTGATGAGTTGACTTGATAATTATATGCATAGTAAATATGTGATCTCCTATTTTGGAGCGAACCCCTTGAAGTGTGGCACTGACGGTTTCAACGAGAGCAGTTTTGGGCGGTTGTGCTGAAGCAGTTGGAATTTGAGTTTGTTTATATTATTTATTTTTCTTTGAAAAAGTAAACATAAAGACATTTATAAAAAACAGCTTATCGCTAAACGATATGGAACTACTGAATCTAATTTGTTTAATTAATTGAAAAACATAAAATAAAAAATATTCGTTCTAAAATTCAGAATGAAAAGGCAAAATTATAAGAAATAAGACTAATCCCATGAAAGATTTCCCCTAAATGTTTAATTTTACCCAATATTGAGATTTTTTAATTCTTGCAATTTTTGTAAAATGTATAATGTGCCGGCCCTGGAAAACAGGGATAAATCCCAAAAAAGAACAATATCAAAAAGTTTTTTATGTGCGTCTTTAAAAAGATTATTAAAACCCGGTCTTTTGTCTTCCCGGGTTTCTTGGCCGGTTACAACATCTGAATAAGTGTTATAAATTTCCCAGTTATTTTTAAGAGAATAAGCAGTCAAATCCCTGATTTGATTTTCTAATTCTTGATCTGTGGTAGAAACTCTGACATAAATTGCGGCGGTTATCATATTTTTATTATCCCAAATTTTTCCAAATCAAATGATGTTCCAATGGGGATTGAATTTTGATTTTCCCAAAAAAGTAGCAGCTCTGGCAAAGGTTGGGAAATTTCACGATTTTAATTGCGTAATATAATCTTCATATGTTACGGGTGACTCAATACCAAATTGAGATAATAAATCAATCGCTTCACTTAATGAAAGTTGTAATTCTTCTGATAGTCGCCCAAGTGATATTTTCCCTTCCTTATATTCTTTTAGCAGATGGAATTCTCTACCTTCTGATATTAGTTCTTGAATTACAGCTGATCTGTGTTTTTGTTCTTTCTTGGCAATTTCACAGATTTCTTTAATCCCTTGATCTGATATTCGAACACTTACTACTGGCATTTTAAATCACCTCCTGATTTTGATTCTTTCAATAGCATCTGCAATAATTCTTAAGTTGTATCTGCCATATTTCTTTAGTTCTTCAAGTTTTATCATTGCTAATTTGGTGTTTATTTTTTTATTTTGAAGCAAAAAGATAAGAAAATGAATCGCAGTAAAAAACTTTATATTTAGTATTTTACACACCTTTATTGTTTGCCCATCGTCAGTAGCTAATGGGAAAGATTTAGAAATCGCTAACACTAGTGAAGAAGCCTCTCCTGGAGCAATGTTAAAATCTCTTTGGAATTTGTATTGTTTTATTGAAGGTTTAATATGAACAATTTGTATTTTTCTTTGAACCAAGAAATTCTTAATGAGTTGAGCATCGAACTTGTCTTCTTTTATAGTAGATTCTTTCTCGACGATTCCTGTGATGAAAAAATTCCACGATTCGCATGCTTCCTTTAGAAGAGTTGTTTTTGCTAATAGTATTAAAGTTGAAGCGTCAATTACTATATTTATCATATTGCTTACGATTTATTGTAAATATTCAGTGAACTCCGTCTTGTATTCTCGGTAGCCGCAAACTTTAGTTTGCGTGTTTTCGCAGGCTAAAGCCTGCGGCTACCAGTGAAGATTTACGATTTATTACAATTGTATTATATTTAACTCTGTTTGTCAAGAAAAAAAAACAACTATAATTTTGACAAAATAAACATTTTGGGGAAAGATGCAGGGGAAAAGGTGGTCATAGTTTCGTTTTTAGAGCATATTTTATGTTGAGTAAGTGGTTTTATACCTTGCAAGTCGTATGATGTTTCGACGCAGCAGCCCCGATATCGATAGCGTATCATGGAAGGATTGAATTTTTATTTTCACGACAGAGCTTTTGGCTCTGGCGAAAAGCGGAGCTATTGGCGGAGCGTAAAAGGGGGTGATGAGTTGACGGGATAATTATTGCATAGTAAGATTGTGAGCTCCTATTCTGGAGCGAACACCTTATTGGGTGGTGGGTGGGGGAAGAAATCTGCGACGATTAGTTGCAGATTTCTGATTGGTGGGGGGTCTTTTTCCTTTCCCGAATTCTGCGAGGCGCTACGCTTATTTATTACTCAATGTCGGATAATGTCCCCTTATTATGTTTTGCTTGACACTACTGTGGCAAGCTAAACATAATAAGCATTATCGGAGGGTTACGGAGTTATAGCGATAGCTATAACGTAGTAACCCCGAAGCATTGAGTTAAGCCTCTTAATTCTATTTTGAAAAGATGCTGGGT
>JAUYGA010000016.1 GCA_030690755.1 Nanobdellota archaeon | reverse complement strand
AGATTGAATAAAAAACCACTTTAACAGGACTATCCTTGGAATTATCAAGCCCATGATGTTTAAACGCCTTTATGATATCATCATCATCCTCATTATAAAGATCATGCGTTGACAATGGAGGGTTTCCTTTCTTTGAAAACTTATTAATCTTAACTCGAAGTTCAGAAAGAGTCTCCTGCGGCAACAAAGTCTCCTTTTTGATATCTATTTTTGAAACAAAATCATTAATGATATTCGTCTTTAAATCATCCAAGTCATCAGTTACAGAATCCCTTATGTCCTGAAACAAAGTCTTGTTTTCAAGCAAAGATGCTTTTATACCCTTAATATTTCCTGGAATCCAAAAGAATGCAACAACTGTCTTTTTAGATTTCTGCTTTTTCATCACCTCATTGAGTTTTGAAAGCGCCTTAATGAAAATGTCAATCCCCTTATCCCTGAATTCATACCTTCCGCAGATGAAATAGAAAAGCGTCTCCTCCAAATCAAAAGAATAATAAGGGAAAAAATAATATTGCATAAACTCATAAATCTTTCTTTTGAAAAGCTTATGCTTTATAGACGCCTCTTCCATTGTCGGAAATTTTGACATATCAAGCCCATTAGGAAGTATAACATCAGGCGATTTCTTAAGTAAATATGTCGCTTCAAGTCCTGTGATCTCTGAAACAGTTGTAAAAACATCAACCTTATTTGCAGCTGCCTTTTCTGTCAAATATTTGGCCTGTATACCGAATGAAAAAGCTTCCTTATCTGGATCAATATTCTGCATCACAGCATACAAATCTCTACCTGAAGACGCAATAGTCCTGCCAAGAATAGTCGCGTGTGTTGTGAAGACTGTTGCAACCTTAACATTGTTCTGCTTAAGATAAAGAAGACCTCCAGCAGCAAGCCACTCGTGAAAATGAGCAACAATCTTTGCATTCTTCAATTTAGAAAACTCATGTATAACCCGTCCAACTGCATAGGACCAAACAATAGGCTCGTCATAATCAAAGTACTGGGTTGTCAAAGAATCGATCCCGAAATTTTTCCAGAATTCTGTTTTTATATCATTTTTTCTGCCAGCAAAATTCGTAAAATCAATAAGTATAACATTAGGCTCGCCTTCAATAATCCATTTACCGTAATGACATTCTATGCCCTCCTTTCTAAGAGCATCTATGGCTGGCTTAGCATATTCAGGACATAAACCCTCTTCAAACTGACCAGCTGCCTTATTGACAAAATAAGGCCCGACAAGAAAATAGTTCTCTCCATAATGCTCTTTCATCCTTGCAGCTTTAGACTTAACAACAGTAAAAATACCGCCAACTTTATTGCAGACTTCCCAAGAAACCTCAAAAACAAAATCAGCTTTCTTGACAAGTTCCGTACTAACCTCTTTTTTATTATCATCTACCATAGTCATCCATGAGAATTATTGATTGGTGGTTATTTAAATGTTTCATACCACTTCTGAGTGGATTATTTGACTGCAGCTAAAAAAATGCTGGAAAAACCTATTTTTTAACAAACAAACCGCACCAGCAGCGGCCTTCCTCAATATAAGTCTTCTGAGAAAAAAAATTGCAGGGACAAATCAGCTCAAGATCACGCTCTTTTGACCCATCACGCAGCCTGCAAGGACAAAGCTTAAGGCCATGAGCTTTCTCATTAGCAAACAAACCATCTATGACAAAATCAACATGCTCCTTATCAGGGTTGAGTTTAAAAGAACCATTATCGCTGCAAAATCTCTCAAAAGATTCCAGAAGAGACTCTTGTGTATGCCTTTCCATCATCAACCCCCCTCAGTCGTTACACTCAGCATAAACCAGTTATGTTCTTTGCCTCAACTGCATCAATCTCAACATAAACATTATGCTGCTGGCAAGTCGGACATACCTCTGGAGGACTGACTCCAAAATGCACATCATTGCAGACAGTACAACGGAATATTTTTTTGCCTTGCATAAGAAACAATATCGTCCAGCTTTATATAAATATTACTAAAAAAAGTATGTGCATAGCATCTTCAAAATTCTCGACGTGGAGTTGGAAGGAGCTGCGTTCCCGTAGGGACCAACCCCTCGCAACGCTCGTCGATAATATTGATTAAAGGAATTTTGACCTTATGATGCTATGCACATACTAAAAAAATAAAAGACAAAAAACAAAAGAAGAACAATAAAAAAACCACACACTTATTCAATCAGTTTAAAACCGCTTTTTGGCGCTTTGCAAACAGGGCATCTGTCTGGAACATTCTCCATGAAGGTGTTGCCGCAGACATCACAGACATAAATATCCGCCTTATCAAGGTCCTTGTTTGCCTTTAATGCCGCAAGGGCCTGTGAAAAAAGTTTTGCATGTTCCTGCTCAACAGCATTTGCGCCTGCAAAACTCAATTTAGCTTTAGAATTATTATCTTTTTCAGCCTGCTCAATCATCGCAGGATACATCTTTGTGAATTCAAAAGTCTCCCCATTTATCGCTTCCTGCAAGTTTTCTTTTGTTGTCCTAATACCCTGCATAACATCAAGATGCTTTAAAGCATGAATTGTTTCAGATTCAGCAGCAGCTCTAAATAACTTAGCAATCTGCTTATGACCTTCTTTATCTGCTTTTCTGGAAAAAGCAACATACTTCCTGCTGGCCTGAGATTCTCCAGCAAATGCCTCTTTCAAATTTTTGTCTGTTTCCATAATCAAATCCCCCTACATCTTCTTTTCTGACATAACTTGACATAAACCTTCTGTTCCAGAGTGATATAAAGTTGTTTTCAAATCCTCTAAACTATTTATTCCCAAAGTTATACGTGCGACTTCTAACATGTCTGCTATTAAACCAGCATATTTTGGATTATTGCTTTTTTCTATTATTGCACGCGCTGGTGCGTTATGGCATTCCTTACCACCTGTTAAATCACATCTAGCTACTTCATATAACGCATCAATTATATTGTTCTCAGCAGGTTTATCAGATCTTTCCCACGCTTGTAAATTTAAATCATCCAATTTTGAAATAGTATTTGTATCTCCAGGGAATTCTACAATAACCAACCCCTGTCCATAGCGAAGATATTTGTCTACAGGCGCTCTCACATTCGTATATTGATAAATATTATGGGTTGTATAAAGTCTTTGAAAAACCTCTTCAGGAGGCTCAATACAAATAGCAATC
>JAUYGA010000012.1 GCA_030690755.1 Nanobdellota archaeon | reverse complement strand
TGAAAAATTAATTCAATAAAACTGACACAAGACGGACAATACTTAAGCACAGAAATCACTCAATTATTATATTCTTCGCTGACAAAAACACGAATTCACGAGAGTCCATTAATGGCAAAACTAGTGGAAATCTCAAATTTTATGTGCAGGTTTGTGCCACACTGATTATTGTGTGGTAATTGTTTTACCACATTAACGTTTTTAAAAAAGTTTATATACTTCTCTGACACGTTCTCATTATGGTATCAGACATAACAAAAAAGCATGCGACAAAAGTTGAAGCGCTAAAAAATGCAGGGTTAACAGATTCTGAAGCAAAAATATACCTCGTCCTGCTTGATCTAGGACCAAGCCTCGCAGGTATGGTTGCCAGAAGATCTGGAATCCATCGCAGAACCGTATATGACATTCTAGATAGACTGGTTGAGAAAGGTTTAGTTGGTTATATGCGGACAAACAACAGGAACTATTATGAGACAACTGAACCGATAAAATTAATGGAACTTCTTCGCGAAAAAGAAGAGGAAATGAGCGGAATCCTTCCAGAGCTGGAACTTTCACATAAGCAGTCAAAAGAAAAACAAGAGACTAATTTCTATAAAGGAAAAGAAGGCATAAGGATAATTTTTGAAGACCAGATAAAAGAAGGTAAAGAGATTCTTGTTTTCGGCGAAAGCAATTTGGCAAGCGATGTTCTTAGATACTATCTGCCGAAATACAACAAGAAGAGGATTGAAAAAAAGATAAAGATGAAAATGCTGTTTGACAAATCGCTGCAGGAAAAGATGTCAAAGATTCCACTTGCAGAAATAAGATTTCTTAAATCCCATATTTCGCTTTCATCAACAAACATCTATGCAGACAAAGTCGCAATAATCCTCTGGTCAGACAATCCGCTCGGAATTCTCATAAAACAGAAAGAGATTGCAGATTCTTATAGGAATTATTTCAAGATGCTTTGGGACTCTGCGGAGAAATGAGTTATTGATTGTTATTTTCTTAAAATGGAAAATATTTTACTTTCAGAGTATCCATGAATATTATTGTCTGATATTCTCCAATCATTGCAGGAAACTTGAATTTTAAGTTCTCTATGAACTCAAAAAACTGCTTATTTGTTTTGACCATCATCTCGATATCCAAATCCGCTGTAAGTCCAATGCCCTCTATAAGGTAGATAACAAATGGGCTATCTCTGATATATTGTTTTAATCTGATCAGCTCTTTTTTGGATATGCTGTTTAGGTTGATTAGGACTTTATAATAAGTGTAACCTATGCTGTTGTGATTGATTATCGGTCGATACCCTTCAATTATTTTTTTCTCTTCTAATTTCTTTATGCGGTAGGCAATCACTTTAGAAGATTCCTTGACTTCAGCTGCTATATTCACTAAGGGTTTTCTTCCATCGCTGCACAGACAATTTAAAATTTTTTTATCTAACTCATCAATCTCCATCTGTTCAGTTCTTTCTCGGATATGGATTTCTTTTGTTTCCTTGATTCCTAACAAATATCTGTGCTGGAAGTGGATGACATCAGTTGCTATTGATTCTTCTTTTCTTTTTATATTGTCCCCGAACTCGCTTTCGAATTCCTCGATAAAATTTTTGAATTCAGTTATTGATTTTGCCCAAATAACAAAAAAAAGGTCATATGCTCCCTGTATCTGGAACAACCAGAAAACTTTATCATGGTTAATCAGATAATTGATAATTTCTTGGTTTTTTTCTTTTGTGACCTTTTGCAATGTTACTGAAAGCCTGCAATAAATATATCCTAGTTTTGGAACATTTACAACAGGATAAAATCCTTTTATGACTCCTTTTTTAATAAGATTATTGACTTTGTATTCTGCTCCTTGTTTGCTTACGTGAATTTTTTTGGCCAGCTTAGAAAAAGGCGCTCTTGCGTTGAAATCCATCTCAAACAAGAGTTTTTTGTCTTTTAGATCAAGCTTTACTGGTTTTTCCTCTTCATCTTTGATTATTCGTGCCATTAATTGGTCAAAAGTAAAATAATTATATAAATTTTATCTTTTTGTCTCAATATTTAATAATAAACTTAATATAACTAAATGAGTAATTACTCGTTCGTGGTAAAATGGATTATCTTGAATGCATAAAGAAACATGTAAAAAAAGCAAGATGGCGGAATGTTTCTAGTTTTTGGCTTAATCTTGCTTCCGATTCCCTTACTGATTTATTTGAAGATTATGTTTGTTTTGAAAAAAGAATAATGTCTGAGATACCTTTCTTGCTAAGCCACATAGACAATAGAAATGCAAAGATTTTAGATACCTGTCTTGGTTCAGGCGCAACAACAATCGGCTTGAAAATTGCAGGAATAGAAAATATAATTTCCAACGAGCTTAGCGAGTCATTTATCAGAATAGCCCAAAAGGAAGCGATAAAACAAGAAGTTTCTTTAGATATAAGGACATGGGACTGGAGACAAAAGGGGTTTTATGAATCATTCTTCGAAGAGTTTGATGTGGTTCTGTGTTTGGGAAATTCTCTGACATATCTGCTGGATGAAAAAGATCGATTAACTGCCTTGAATCATTTTAATGCAGTTATCAAACCGCATGGAAAACTGATTATTGATGAGAGAAACTATGCCCATCATTTTTTGCGCGGTGATTTCAGATATTCGGGAGAGATTCTTTATTGCGGCAAGGACAAAGTTTCTGCTAAACCTATTTTTGTTTCAGAAAGCATGGTGATTATGGAATATGAACATAAGCATAATTTCAAAAAAGCTCATTTGATGTTATATCCCTTCAAAGAAAATGAAATGAAAGAGATGCTCGTTGAAGCGGGTTTTGAGGATATTAAGGTTTATGGCGATTACAAAAAGAGTTTCAGACCAGAAGAACCTGAGTTTCTGACTTATGTATGTCAAAAATGATTTCATAAGCTTTTTGTTTTCTTTTAACGCACACGAGCTGCAAAGTTCATATTGCCCTGGCTTTGCGCGCCTAATCTTCCGCCCATCTGGACTCCTTGACTAACTCTTGCGTTTTCTGATGCGATTTTTCTCTCACTCACCATTTTCAGGTATTTTGTTATAGTGTTTGAAATGTTATTAAGGAAATTTAATGTTAATACTCCTGTGTTGACAATCTTGTTGATATTGTTAAGTTCAGCTCGCTCATAGTTTTCAATAGCTCTCAACCTTCTCATCATGACTGCCTGAATCCTTTTTGTCATCTCAAGCGGCTTTCTTAATTGTCGCATACTCATTTTAACCTGCTCTTCCGCAACTCTCACTTGAGGATTTGAAGTTATGCTTTCTATCAATTGGGTCATTGCTTCAACTCCTTGCCCTGCAGCTTCCTCGGCAGCAGTCAATCTTGCAACTGATGCCTGATAAAATTCTATGTTTCTTGTCAAAGCAATCTCATTCTGAAGGTCATTTCTGAGATATGCATCAAAACTTGTTTCAGCGATTTTTAGTTTTCTCACACTAACCGTGAATTCATTAAGATTGCTTGAAACGCTGGCCATCGCATAATTAAAATCCCTATTGGTTTGGAAAACAGCCATGCTGCCCTCAAACTTTATCAATGCCTTTCTAATGCCGTCAACTCCTCTTTTGATGTTACGTTCCATGATGTCTAGCTTTCCTGTGAGACTTAATATCTTAGAATTAAATTGTCTTGTTCTGTTTAAGTAGTTCTTAGATTGCTTGATTTGATTGTCCATGAACTTGAAAGTATTGTTAACTCTCTTATTGAAATTATTGGCGGTTGCATAATTTTTTCTCATAATACTCAATTCTTTTTGCATCTGGTTTATGATTTCCTTATTGGCTTTTCTGTTGTCTGATTTTGCCTTGTTGATTTCTGACTGCTTAAGCCGCATTTGTTCTTTGATGTCATTAAATGCTGTTCTGAAATCTCGTTTTTCTCTGTTTTCTGCATTTGTAAAAACTCCTGTTTCTGTCTGAAGCTCGCTGATTGTAGTTGTCATAGTATTATGGTTGTCCTTGATACTTCTGATAAACTTGCTAATGAATCTGTCCAATTCGCCTTCCTTAGCGTATCTTAATTTAAGATCATTGATTATCCTCATAATAAGACTCCTCAGATAAGCAATCTGCTGCGCATCAGTCTGGTTAGGAGAAATATTGTTCAAACTAAGCCCTGCATTGTAAAGACTGCCATGTTCTCGCTGTTCGACACTAAGATCATTACGTCTAAGATTGATATATTGAGTCATGTCTTTTTGATCAGCGGTTATTTCTCCAGCTAAATTAACAGTCCTTCCTTCAAGAGCCTCGACAGCCTCAACACCTTCACCAATATCTTCAGCGCTTTTAGCAATATCAACACCTGCCTTTTCACTCTCATTTTCAGAAGGAGAGACATTTCTTTTGTTTCGCTTAAAGAGGCTGAAAAGCCCTTTTATCGCATTTTTTCCTTTGTTCTTTATACCTCGTGCTCCGTTGATTAATTTGCTGATGAAATTTGAAGTGCCACCAAGACCTGCGCTATTAGTTATCCTCTTTTCAGGACCGCTGCCGTACTCGGCATTTTTCAAAGACTTTCCTCTAGAGAATAAAGAGAAACCTATAATTAGAACGATTGCTGCGCCTATTAGAGCGAAATAATTCACCATTTTGATTCACTGTTCTTTTTGCTATGCTTCGCTAATATATCTATGATATTGACTATATCTAGAAAAAGGAATATTTAAGCCTGCCGATATATAACAAACACAATTACAAACACAACTTTTTTAAATCAGCCTCTTCTTTTCCATCTTGGCGAAGTAGCTTAGTGGTTATAGTACCACGCTCATACGTAAAATTGAGCGGTGAGTCTTAAACGACGATGAACGAGCTTAAAACTGAGTTACGTGGTGGTCGCGGGTTCAAGACTCAGGGTTTCACCCTAGAGGTACCCGAGGTGCGGGATAAACCCGCACTACGCTCGCAAGTATGCATATTATCAAGGCGAGCGAAGTGGTTTCCTTCAAAATGATTCCTTGGATGAAAATCCCGCCTTCGCCATTCATAATCAAAAATGCCGTGGTGGGACAACCTGGTAACTAATAGCGAAAAGCTAGTTGTTGGGGAATACTCCGCAAGACTGGAAACTTGACGTTAGGCAAGTCCCAAACGTTAAGTGAGGATATCTTGTTGCCGCAAGGCTATCCCGGAAACTTTTAAGAAAAAGTTCATAAAAACTATTTTTAAAGTTGGGAAATTCAAATCCGGGCCACGGCGTTTTTCTAATAAAGAAACGCCGCAAGCGTTTTATTCGCTTATTTTTTTAAAAATGAAACCTGATTTTAATTCAATGTAGGATTTATAGTGTCAACAATTTTTTCAAGATTGTTTTCATCACGCACTTCGATAACATCTCTGCAAGTGCTGCAGTATTTATCTCTTATCTGTTTGTATTTTTGATTGGTAAAACTGCCATATATTCCGTCTAGAGGAAATGGAAGTAATGCAAATGTCTTTATATGTTTCTTTAAAAATTTATTTTCCTGCTCTGTCCTAAGGTCGCACTCATTAAGATTTTTAATAGTTCTTTTATAATGGAGTAATGCGAGAGCATAATCGTATGCTGCGATAACTCCGTAAAAACCTAATCCTGCTTTAATAAGTTCATCCATTTTTTTGTTTTATATCGATCCTGTTCCTAAATAATTTCCTTTGAGGTTTCTTTCAAACTCATCTTGGTTTGGAGAAGCGTTTAATGCAATATCTTTAGTTATCTTTTTTTCTTTAAAGAGTTCTACAAGGGACATATTCATTGTGCGCATGCCATAATGTTCTCTTCCTTTGATGATTTGTTGGTATATCTCGCTTTCTGGAGAATTGTTTAAAATCATATTTTGAATTGTTGGAGTCATAACCAATATTTCTGCAGCAGGCAAACGGCCGTATTTTTCTGAAGGAACTAATTTTTGTGTTACTATCCCTAGGAATGATGAAGCGAGTTGTATTCTCACCTGATTTTGATAATCTGTTGGGAATGAAGCAACCATCCTTGTTATTGACGAAGCTGCGTTTGTTGTATGTAGAGTGCTTAAGAC
>JAUYGA010000008.1 GCA_030690755.1 Nanobdellota archaeon | reverse complement strand
TTCTTAATGTTCCCATAATCTTTTTCATTACTACCATCTCTCTTAAAGAACGTTCTCCATTATTATTTGTTGGTTCAATTTGAGGATGAATAATTCTTGTAAACCAAAAATCCAATCCGTTTTTGATGGTAGTAATAACTTTTGCTAAATGTTGATAGGAAGAATACATTCCTATCAGCTGTTTCATCTCTAAAATACATTTATCATATAATTTCTGCCTCTGGTTTAGCGGGTCTTTCACACTTACAGATTTTACAATGACAAACAAGTCTTTCATCCATTGGTGCATTGGTTTTGCATCTTCATGCTTTTCTGCCATCTCTTTTGTCTCTCTGAGAATATGTGCCCAACATCTTTGCAAGTATTTTGTATATTCCTCATAAGCAGAAAGACCATCACAGATAATTATACCTGCATAATGATATCCTAAAATCTCATCCAGAACCGTTCTATTTCTTTTTTGGTGTATCACAAAAAATACATTATTCCGAGAGCGGAAAATCCATAGCCAATAAGTCGCGCCTTGTATCTTTATTTTTGTCTCATCAATATGCAGATGTGTAGCTCTTCTAATTTTGTGTTTTATCTTTTCATACTCGGGAGTTGCTTTGTCTGCAACTCTTTTAGTCACGTCATAAATTGCTTTAGAGGTTAAGGTAGTTTTGTACTGCCTTTCTATTGCTGAAATTGTTTTTCTAAGTGGTAATCTATCGTCGAAACGGAGTAAAGTGATTTGGGTTTGCAGATTTTTCCCAAATAACCCTTTATCTGGTACTTCTATGGGTTTTGATTCCCAACGATGTCCACATTTGCAATCATAAACACCCCCTTGTACTTTAATTATCTTTGTTGGTTGGGGGTCGGGAATCTCTTCGTAGATTTTTTGTTTAATCTCTTTAGGCTCATTATGTTTGCTACATTGTGAGCAAACACTATCAAAACAATTGATAAAATCAGTAGGTTCTTTTTGTTCTCTTGTAGCACCTTTGTAACCTGTTTGTTTACCGACTCCTAAACCAGTTTGAGAAACAAAATTAGTTCTTGATTTTCTTTCGTCTTTACTTGGAGGGGTATGAGGATTCTCATACCGACGAAGTTTCTTCTTGAGTTTTTCAATTTCTATTACTTTATCGATTAGTTCATTGAGAATTTCATCTCTTGACTTATCCTCATAATTTGAGCTTAACTCTATTCTAAGAGTATCACTTTTACTTTTTTCCCTTCCCATTGTTTTGGAACATAGACTCGAGCGCTATTTCCTCCTTTAGTTGCTATTTTCTCAATAGCTTCGTACCCTTCCATCTTCATTTGGATTAGCCTTTTCATTATAGTTACAATGTGACTACATTAACTATATAAAGATTTCTATCCTCCAGAATACTAATTTAAGAAAAATCAGCTATGCACATACTTCGAAAACATACTTTTTTAAAGCAAAAATACATTCCTTGCTTTTGTGGTTGTTATGGAAAAGAAAAAAACAAGCAAAACATATCCGAAAATTCTGGATCATCTGAAGAAAAAGACGCATCATGAGGCAGTCAAGCTGACAAATTGCGGCAATGCAGCTTTATTTGCAGCAATATATATAGCTAAACAATTAAAGAAAACAACAATACTCATTCCAGACCAAGGCGGCTGGATATCTTACAAGACTTATCCTTCTATTTTTGACCTTAAGATTGAGGAAGTTGATACTGATGATGGAATTATAGATTTAGAATCATTAAAGGAACTTGCAACAAAGAAAACCGCATTGATTGTCTCAAGTTTTGCAGGATATTTTGCAGAGCAGCCGATGAAAGAGATTTCAGAGATATGCAAAAAGCAGGGTTGCCTGTTAATCGAAGACGCTTCTGGCGCAATAGGAGATGATGTTTTGTGCGATGGCAGGCTTTCAGAAATCATTGTTGCATCTTTCGGAAGAGGTAAGCCGGTAAATCTTAATTATGGCGGCTTCATTTCTGTAAGCAACAGAGACTATCTCGAGAGGGTTTGGGATATATTCTCCTTGATTGACTTCGAGGAGATGTTTTATGACGAGCTTTATGAGAAATTAAAAGACACTGAAAGACGGCTTGGCAAATTCTTTTCAATAAGCGCAATGATAAAAAATGACCTCAAGGAATTTGACATTGCTCAAGTCGACAAGCGCGGAATAAATGTTGTCGTAAGATTCAAAACAGAGGAAGAAAAAAACAAAATAATCGCTTATTGCGATAAGAATAAATATGAATACACAATATGCCCTAAATACATCAGGCTTGATGATAAGGCAGTGAGCATTGAAGTCAAACGGCTTGAAGTATGATGCTTGAGTTTATGCTCAATTTAAATTAAAAACAAGATATATGAGGTGTAATAACAATGGCTTTGAAATTTCCAGAAAGCGCAGACGAATGTGTTTATTTTACAAGAAGAGCTATCGGAACAGGACATGCGACTGTTTGGGTCTATAGGGAAAAATGCCCTAAGTGCAAGAAATCATTGATGGGTAAACCACGAGGAGATGACGGTTCTATAAAAATCAGAGCAAAGGAATATGTCTGTCCTGATTGCAATAACACTATTGAAAAAAAGGAATATGAAGAAAGTTTGACAGCAAACATCCAATATACCTGCCCAAGCTGCGGAAATACGGGTGAAAAACAAGTCCCTTACAAAAGGAAAAAAGTTAAAGGGATTGAGATGCTTCAGTTCACATGCGACAAATGCAATGCAAAAATCGATGTGACAAAAAAGATGAAAGCGAAAAAGGAGGCTGCTGAGCAAAGCAAAAAATAAAGTGCTGCTGAAAAACATTAATCCAGATAATTTACGAGCATTCCATGAAGATTTTTCTGCATTGATGAAGATGACAAGAGGCATTGACGAGGCATGGGTCGGCGGAGACAATGAATTCTATGACCTATTTGAGATTTTCAAGGAGTATGTCCAGAAGTTCAATGAAAAATATCCTGGCCTGTTAGTTGAAGCAGAAAACACAATGGATCATGGATTTCGGCTTTCTATTTTCTTTCCAAACGAGAAATCTTTAATCAGCCTGTTTGATAATGTCGCAAGCAAGATTGCAGGACTGGAAAAGATAGGCGCTGAGCCTGATGATATGCTGAAAGTAAGCATCGAGAATGTGAAACAAGTCATGGATTTTGTCAAAAACAAGCTGATTCTTTTTTATGAAAGACGCGGCGCAACATCAGTCATAGTTGAGCTGGACAAAAAAAAGAAGATGCCTGAACTTATCTTCAATAAGCAATCAATCGAAAACAAAGAGGATCCTGAATTTATTATCTGCGCGCATTATGCGCTAAAGGATTTTAAGAAAGATGTTGATCTAAAAGAGATACGTTTGAAGTTTCCTGCAAATACTTTATCTCCATCGATACAGTCGGCTGGCGCATTGAAAGGATGATTGCGCTGCGATATTGTTTTCTGAAATTTTTCAATGGCCCTTGGAGGTTTTATAACGCCTGATTGTTTTATAGTTGGTGGCAACCTCTGCTCTCATGGTTTCATCCTAAATCTCACAGCGACTTGTGAGTCTCGGAGCGTAGATAGTTTCACGTGGCTAACGAGTCTCATTTCATTCGACAAGCGACTGTTCGACAGGTGACTGTTGGACAAGTCAATGTTCGGGCAGCATCGGCTCCGACCTCGTTGTTTTCATTTGATGAGCTGACATCCCAGTGACCCGCAAGTGAGCTCGTGACTTGTCGCGAGCATGCGAGCGACTCGCATGCAGTCACTCGCTCACAATTGCCCGGGCATGTCCCCCCTGTCAGCTTCACTGTTTTATTTTGATTGGTCTACGCAAATTGATGCTGCCTACATTTAGGGTGAAGCCTGCTATCACAAAAAACTTATAAACTAACCAATTCTTTGCATATCATATGAAACCAAAAAGAATGCTGATAACATCAGCTTTGCCTTATGCTAACGGGCCTCTTCACATAGGCCATCTTGTTGAGTATGTTCAGACAGACATCTATGTGAGGTTTCTGAAATCTAAAGGGATTAAAGCGGTATATGTTTGCGCAGATGACACTCATGGAACTCCAATAGAACTCAATGCAAAAAAACTAGGGGTTTCTCCAGAAGAATTGATTGCAAAATATTATGACGAACACAAGAAAGATTTTGATGATTTTCATATAAATTTTGACAGTTTCTATTCGACAAACTCTGAAGAGAACAGGAAGTTTGCAGACCATATTTTTAACACATTAAAACAGAAAGGCCTGATTTATCAAAAAGATATTGAGCTCACTTATTGCGAACATTGCAAGAGATTTCTGCCTGACCGGTTTGTTAAAGGAACATGCCCTAAATGCGGAAAAGAAGACCAGTATGGAGATGTTTGCGAGCATTGCAATGCTACTTACAAGCCGATAGATTTGATTGATCCATATTGCGTTGTCTGCAAGAATTCCCCTTCAAGAAAAATATCAAATCATTATTTTTTCAAACTCAGCGATTTCTCTGCTGACCTTAAAAAATGGATTCTCGGAAATAAAAATCTGCAGCAAGAGATGAAAAATTTTGTCATCAACTGGATTGACTCGGGTTTAGAAGACTGGAACATCAGCAGAGACGGCCCATATTTTGGTTTTAAGATTCCTGGAGAAGAGAATAAGTACTATTATGTCTGGCTTGATGCGCCTATAGGGTATATCGCGAGCACTGAAAATTACTGCAAGATGCATGGAAACAAGGAATCTGTCGACGACTATTGGAAATCAAAAGACTGCGAGATTGCGCATTTCATTGGTAAAGACATTGTATATTTTCATTTCCTTTTCTGGCCAGCTGTTCTTATGGCGTCAGGTTTTAACTTGCCATCAAATATTGTTGTGCATGGTTTTCTGACTGTCAAAAAAGAGAAGATGTCAAAGTCTAGAGGCGCGCTTCTCAGCGCAAGAGAATACCTTGATTTGCTTGACCCTGAATATCTTAGATTTTATTATGCATCTGCATTAACTCATAAGATAAATGATGTTGATCTGGATTTTGATGATTTTTCTGACAAAGCGAATAATGAGTTTGTAGCAAACATTGCAAATTTCTGCTACAGAGTTTTATCTTTCATCAACAAGAATTTTGATTCAAAACTTGGAAAACTTCCTAAGGATGAAGAGCTTATCGTCGAGCTAAATTCAAAAGCAAAAGAAATCGAGAAATATTATGAAGCTATTGAAATAAGGGATGCGCTAAAACAAATACTTGCTTATTCATCTATTGGAAACAAATATTTTCAGGACAATGCGCCTTGGAAACAGATTAAGGAAGGGGAAGTTGGAAAAGAAAAAGCGCATAAGGTTGTTACGCTTGCTGCGAATATTGTTAAAAATATCTCTGTGATTGCTGCGCCGATACTGCCTAATTTTTGCGCAAGGATACAAAAACAGCTTGGTCTGTCGGACCTGCAATGGAAAGATATTGGTTTTGACTTAGAACAGCAGAGCATAAATGAAGCAGAAATAGTTGTCCATAAGATTGATGATATCAAAAAAATACTTGACGGAAATAAGTTTCCTTTAGATTTAAGGGTTGCAAAAATAGATATTGTTCAAGATCATCCAAGCGCAGACAAACTTTTTGTCCTGCAGATTGACCTCGGTGATGAAAAAAGACAGCTTGTCGCAGGTCTCCGCGATTTTTACAAAAAGGAACAGCTTGAAGGAAAAAAGGTAGTCATTGTCGCAAACTTAAAACCAGTAAAACTCAGAGGATATGAAAGCCAAGGCATGCTTCTTGCTGCAGAGAAAATGATTGATGGAAAAGAACTAGTTACAGTGCTTGAAGCAAAAAAAAGCAAGCCAGGAGACCAAGTCATAATTGAAGGTTATAAGCCAAATAAAGAACAGGTTTTGTATGATGATTTTGCAAAAGTTGTTTTTGAGATAAAAGATGGGCATGTCTATACAAAAGGAAAAATGCTGAAGACTGTCAAGGAAGCGATACATGCAGATATAGAAGACGGCGCAATGGTTAGGTAAGTAAGATAGATTTAGCAGATGGTTCTTGTTTTTTTGGGCTTTGAAATTTTATTATGCTGTTTTTAGCAAAAAAGAACGGTTTTATTGAAAAGTTCTCACTTTCGTTCGGGGTGCCGTCGGTGCGAACTCTACAGTTTCGCCTGTAGGCTGCGAGATTAGTCTTAGTGGGATTTTCGCTTCGCTTCAATCCCACCAACTCCATACCTTATATTTTGATTATTCTACTTTGGAACTCCGAAAATTGCTCGCAGATTATTTTAGAAGAGCCTCACAGAGTTGACGGCACCCTTTAACTTTTCAATAACGATAAAAGAACGAAAGGTTTAAATATATTAACGAATTTTCGTTTATCAACTAAATATGGTTTATTCAAAAAATGGCAACATTCACAGTTTCAATACCTGAAGATTTGAAAAAGGAAATGGACAAGCGTCCTGAAGTTAACTTGGCAGAGTATCTTAAAAAAAGATTCGAGCTAAAGGTCTCTGAACTAAAAAGATTTGAAGAGCTGAAAAATAAAGGTGCTTTAAAATGACTTCAGTTACATTGGCTGTTACAGATAAGTTCAAGGAGGAATTAAAACATTTTGTGTGGGTTAATTGGAGCGAAATCGCCAGAGAGGAAACTATGAAAAAATTAATATTTCAAAAATATTTAGAAACTGGAAATGTATCTGACGATGATTGGGCATTCTGCGATAAGATAGACTGGCATCCTGTGGATGAATTGCCTTTGAAAAAAGAATATGCCCAAAAACTAAAGAAGGCAAAAAAAGAAAAAGCTATTAAAATTAATTCTATTTCCAGCATATTCAAATGACTTATTCAAT
>JAUYGA010000003.1 GCA_030690755.1 Nanobdellota archaeon | reverse complement strand
TTCTTATATCAACATAGACATTTCCTTCGATGCCTGAGGGCAAACCCCCCAATGCCGGAATTCTTGAAGTGAACAGATAAGCCTTACCATTAAAGAACTCAACGCAGATTTCCAACTCATATTTAGTCAAATCTACCTTCACATAATTATTCTGTAAAATGAATGCTCCTAACTCCCGTTCAATTTCCATTGAATTCATGTCAATTATTTTTTCCACTCTTTTTGCGCTAACCCTAAATTTTGTCCCTTCTTTAATCTTTAATTTTTTCAATTCCTCTTTTATCACAGAAATGTCTGGCAAAAGCTCAGTAGCATAGCTAAAGCTTACAAGACCAAAAATATTCCTAAAAAAATCAACTTTCACGTCAGTATAAAACAACAGCCTTCCTCGAACTCTGACAAACCTAAAAGAGATTTTTCTTTTAATGAGCTCAGCCCTGATGTTTTTACATAATTGTTTCTCAAAGAACTGCCTGTTTTCTCCTTTCAGGCCTATCTCCCCATATCTGCAGATTACGCAATCAAATTTTTCCATAAACCAATTTTAACAAGTCTAATTTTAAATCTTACTAATAATAATTTTAAAATACCCAAAATAAAAGAAAATATTATATAGTCGAGGCTATTCTTTATCGGTATGAGCCTAAATATGAATGTTAGACTGAGTATTTTGAGTGTTTCTACTACATTCATGGCTACAAATACAGTGCAGTAAGTCCGAAAAATATCTGCGGGCTGATGCATGATTTCTTGTTTTTTAAAATGTAAAGCCTGCAAAATATAAGCTATGCGAGGTGTTGTAAAATGAAAAGAAATAAAAAAAATTCAGAAAAAAACCAAAACAGATCTAATATAGCAACACCTGCAACAACTTTTTTAATCAGCTCAGTAAATAAAGAAATAGATTCATTAATTGACAGAAATTTCAAGTCTAATTCGAGCAATGAAGGTTTTGTCGACGGATTAAAGGCGGCTAAAGAGCTCATAAATAAAAACAAAAATACCTAAAAAATATTTTTGCGAATAACGAACTCAGAGCGAGAAAAGTTTATATAGTTCAATAATTTACCAAAATACAACATGGCAGATTTAATAAAAGTCTTGAAATTTTGGATTCTGGATTGCGCTACTTTTAGATCTACATGTGTGATGCAATAAGCCCTAATCATATCACGGGGTTTGTGCATAATTCTGGTTTTGCCTTAAGTCCTCTCGAATTCTTGCACAAGCCTGTGATAAATTAAACAGGTGAGGTGGAAAAATGAAGGAAACATGGGAAGGAAGATGCGCAGCGTGCCAGCACGTAATAACAAATCCGATATGCCCTGAATGCAAGGCTGAAGAAGCCATGGCTCTGCAAAGGGATAAAAATGTTAATATGGATTGCATCAAACGCCTTGCCAAGTCCTTCAATAAATATTCAGACGAGACTGTCAGATGCATAATTTGCAACAAACCTATGAACATATGCACTTATTGCTTCCTTGAATTGTTTGACTTGGAAGAAGAAGATAAAAACCTGATAAGGGAATTTCAGCAGATAGAATAATTATTGTATTACTGTTAAAGGGAGGTAGCATTGAAAAGTTGAAGGATGCTATCAACTTGCGAAGCTAGTGAAAAAGTACTGTGGGCAATTTTCGGAGTTCCAGAGAGAAAATTGCTATGAAAAAAACAAAAACCAGCTGAGCCGATAGCACCCCGAACGAAAGTGAGAAATTTTCAATGCTGCCTAAAGAGAATAAGTTTTTAATAGAACTAGCTTTAGCTCTATTTTATGAAAGCTTTTGCTCTTACGCATAAAGGCTGTGAAGAATTTGCAGCTGCAGAGATAGAAGAGAAACTGAAAACAAAATGCGAGTACGAAACAGGCAAAGCCATTGTCTTTTTTAATGTTAAAACTGAAATCGATATCTGTAAGATATGTTACACAGGCCAATCAATAATAAAGACGGGACTTTTTCTTGAGAAAGGCAAGATAGAAAATCCTAAATTGACAGCAGATTTCTCTAAATACTTGAAAGAAGATGAAAGTTTCAAGGTCTTATGCTTAAAACAGGATTCAGAAATCACAAGAGCAGATTTTGAAGGAAAAATTGGAAAATTAATCATCAACCAAATAGAGGCAAAAACAAAAAGAGTGCAAAAAGTATCGTTGAAGAATCCAAATATAATTTTTCTTTGTTTCATCTGCGATGATGAGTTTTATTTGGGACTTGATTTTGCAGGTATCGATTTAAGCAAACGTGAATACAAGATTTTTTCAAATCCCTGCTCAATAAAAGGCAGCTTAGGCTTTTCATTGATCAAATTTTCTGGGTATGATAAAAAGGAAAACATTGTTGATGTCATGTCTGGAGACGGTGTTATCATGATTGAAGCGGGATTATACGCTGCAGGTTTTCCTGTTAATTTTTTCCAGAAAGAAAAATTGGCTTTCAACAAGTTCAGCTTTTTGGAAAACGATAAAATAAAAAAGATGTTTGAAGACACAGACAAAAAAATAAAGAAAGACAATATGAACATTCTCGGGCTTGACAGCTCTTTAAGAAACGTAAAGGCGGCAAGAAAAAACGCAAAAATCTCAGGAATCTCAAGATTGATTGAATTCAGCAAAATTGACATAGACTGGCTAGACATAAAAATAAAGGAAAAGAGCATTGGAAAAATAATCTCGCAACTGCCATGCCCTTCTAAAAATGTGGATGAAAACGAACTTAAGACAATATATAATGAGCTTTTCTATCAGGTTGAATACATAATCAAAAACAAAGGCGAGTTGGCAATAATCATAAAGAAAAAAGAACTTATCCTTGAACTTATGAAAAAATATGGCTTTGAACTAAAACGTGAAAAAGAGGTCTGGGCAGGCCAACAGCAGCTTTATTTCCTTCTTCTGACAAAAAACACAAAATAACACTGATAAATACGATAAAAGCCATTTATAAACACTAGGCACAAAAAAAGTAATAAGATTTATAAATAAGGCTCTTTTTACAAGTAGCTGTAGGAAGGATACCTTACTTCAGGCCCAGCCTAGGAAAGTCCGCCCACACGAAAATGTTTGAACTTGTATAAAAGCGAGTTTAGGCGTTGGGAAAGTATCACTCACGGAAGTGAGTTCCAGAAATGGAAGGCAACGGCTCAGAAACGGAACTGCCCTTGTTAAGGATGAAGCCAAGAAAGATCTGGCGACAGATAAGGTTAAGGCATACATTTCAAGGGATGTGGTGAAACGTCCAGCCCTGGTTTGTGCAAGTCAGTAGTTTTTACTAAGACGCTTAGTAGAATGTCAGGAAAAATCGTCCTTTCAAATTGAGAGGGGTTTTACAAAAGGCGGCTTATTTCCTTCCTACACCTTTTTTAAATTATCAAAATCATAAAAATAATTATTTTGAGAGGTTAACATGTCAAAAGATAAAATTTCAATGCCTTCAAGCAGCGCAGGTATAACAAGATATTTTGATGAATATAAAAGCAAACTTCAGTTTAAACCAGGCCACATAATAATAATAATTATCGCAGTGATTATCTTGGAGATTCTTCTTCATACATTCGGCAGAGGGCTTCTAAGTTAAAATGTTTCAAGGCATAGATCAACGGCAGCTAAAGCAAGCTATGAAAAAAATGGGCATGCAGCAGGAAGAGATTGAGGCAGAAGAAGTCATAATCAAAACAAAAGATAAAAAAATTGTTTTTAAAAACCCTCAAGTAGCTAAAGTGACTATGATGGGCCAAGATTCTTTTCAGATATCTGGCGAGTTTAACGAGCAGGATATCAGTTCAGAAGTGGAAATAAACAATGATGATATAAGCACAGTCATGGACCAGACTGGCTGTTCTGAAAAAAAGGCAGAAGAACTTCTTAAAAAGAATAACGGCGATCTTGCAAAAACAATAATGGAATTGCAGGAAGAATAGATTTTTAATATTATACCTTATAACTAAATTAACGCAAAAATGGAAGAACTGGAAAAAACAGAAGCATTGGAAAAGGCAAGAGAAGAGTTAAAGAGAGCTGACCATCAGATTTATGTCAGTTTAAAATATGTAAGAACAGTTGATGTCATAAGAAATATTGTCCAAAGACTTGATGGCGCAATAGACTTTGGTATGCTTGCGCTTCTGAAAAAAGCCAAAGATGAGAAGAAAATTAAAGACATCCCAGAAAACCCTGTTCAAAAGGCCGAGAAAGTAACAAAGCTGTATGAGGACAACCCACAGATAAAGGAAGCAATAGAGCTCTACTCCTTGCTAAGAAAGATAATGCGTTCTGAATTTGTTTCAAAAAAAGAATACAGAAGGAATGTCACAATGATGGTCAAAATCGAAAATAAAACTCATTTCATCGATATCGACACGATAGAGGCATATTATAAGAAAGTCAATGAATTCTACAGTATTGTTAGAACAATAATATATGATATAAAAGAAGAATGAAAAAAATAAATGTTAATAATTACTGAATTAAAAATAATTTAAATCAAATCCTATAAAAAGATTAATATACTATTTTCTATTTAAATGTTAAAATGAAAGCAATAGCGATTGTATCAAACAAAAGAAACAGCGGCAAGACAACTACAGCCATAAATCTTGCTTTCGGGATTGCCAATATTGGAAAAGACACTATCCTTATCGATGCTGATGAACATGCAAAAATTAATTTCTATCTTGGTCCTAGGGAAAGAAACACATTAGATGAGGTTCTATCTGGAAAAAGAGACATAATAGAAGCAACTTATCTGCATCCTTCAGGAATAAGGATAATTCCATCAATCCTGAATCGTTATGACAAACACAAAGTGCATATTAAAGACATAATAGACGAACTTAAGACAAAAACAAAGGTTCTTGTCATCAATTCTCCAGTCGAATATAAAAACATGGATATGGTCTTGCATGCAAGCGATGAGGTTTTGTTGGTTTCACTGGCAGACAAATATTCTATAAAAAGCTTGAAAGAATTGTCTGAAAAAATCGAATCAGATGGAAAAAACATAATAGGGATTGTTTTGACAAAAAATGGCAAAGAGGACTATTCAGAATATGTTGAAAAACTGACAGGGCATCCAGTCTTATCAGTAATTCCTGAAGATATAAAATTTAATCAGGCATTAGAGCAGAAAACGCCTTTGATACTTATGCCTGATAAAAATAAAGCGATTAAAAGCTATGAGAAACTAGCAAACATGTTTGCGTGATTTTTGGATAAAAGATAAAAGCAATTGATAAATATGGATCTAGCAGAAAAACTTAGGAAAAAAGGGTGGCCTGAAGAAGAGATAGAGAAAACTGTAATGATTTTACAGTCTGATGAAGGGCAAAAAAAACAAACAGCATATAGGCAATCTTTAAGTCCGATACTTTACTGGAGCGCATTAATCTTGACAATGGTCGGAAATCTCGTAGTTTCTGTTGTCATGGTTCCATTTCTGGTGATATTGCAGGGAATAGAGCTTTATTTTATCATTGCGATTCTTGGCGGAGCCTTTGGTCTGTTATTCAATTTAATAATAAATGATATAGAACATATGGACACAGAACATCATATTGTGGCAGGCGCTTTTATCCCTGCAATTGCGGCAATAAATGTTTTTATAATTGTAAAACTATCAAATTTGCTAACAGATATCCTTAAAATAAGCTTTAAGCAGAATGCAGTGATAATCGCATTCATATACATCACTTCTTTTATGGCGCCTTACCTTATTTTTAAATTCAGCAGCAAAGAGTGAATGACAAAACACATAATATAAAAAATAAATAATATAAAAAATAGATAAACAATAAAAAATACAGACCATTATTAAGCAGTATCTAAAAGGTGACAAAAACCAAAAAAATAATTTTTATCAACAGTAATCTTTATATAGAACCAGCTTATTCTCAATAAAATCAGCCCGAGTTCATATATTAAAGAGCGATTTTAGGGCGAACGAAAGCTTTTTAAATAATATGAACTAATTCTGGGATGAGACAATAAAAGAAGGGGCGAATAGAGGCTAAATAAGACTTATTCAGTCTTTTTAAAATACTCAAACTATTTGATTAAAACAATATCAAAATAGAAAAAAACAATTAAAAAAATAAAAAATGGCAGCACCAAACGAAGAAATAAAATTTCTTGTACGAATCTTAAATACGGACTTAGAAGGTCATAAAAAAATAAATCATGCTCTGACAAAAATCAAAGGGATAAACTTCATGTTTGCGAATATGGTCTGCACCTTTGCCAAAGTCCAAAAAACAAAGAGAGCAGGAGAACTTACAGAAAAAGAGATTAATGCAATTTCTGATGTTATAAAAAATCCTTTAAAATACAAAGCGCCTAGCTGGATGTTTAACAGGCAAAAAGATTATGAAACAGGAGAAGACAAACACCTGATAACTATTGATCTTTCTTTCACAAAAGACAATGATATAAAGAGACTTAAGAAAATAAAGAGTTACCGTGGCTTAAGACACCAATGGGGACTGCCTCTAAGAGGACAACGAACAAGATCAAACTTTAGAAAAACTAAACGAAAAGGCGGCTCTCTAGGAGTAAAAAGAAGCCCGCAAGCAAAGAAAGCAGGAGTATAAAACAGATCATAATTTAAGGTAACAACATGGGAGATCCAAAAAAAATAAGAAAAAGCTATTCAACACCAAGCCATCCTTGGTTGAAAGTAAGGATTGATGAAGAAAACCAGATCCAAAGAGAATACGGTACAAAGAATAAGAAAGAAATCTGGAAAATGAAATCATTCTTGCAGAACGCCAAAAAACAGGCTAAAACAATAGTTACATTGAAAGGTGAGCAGGCTGAAAAAGAAAAAGCCCTTTTGATGGGAAAACTCACAAGGCTTGGTTTTTTGAAAGAACATGCAGAACTTGATGACGTTCTTGGATTGACACTTAAAAGCATAATGGATAGAAGGCTTCAGACAATCCTTAAAAAGAAAGGCCTTGCCAGAACTCTTAAACAAGCAAGACAGTTCATTGTGCACAATCATGTAAAAATTGGAAACCAGAAGATAACCGCTCCTTCATACCTCGTTTCAGTTGAAGAGGAACAATCAATCTCTTTTGATGATAATTCACCATTTGCAACAGAGGATCATCCTGAAAGAAGCGTAGTTGTAAATGAAGATGCCAGAAAACTTAAAGAATTGAAAAAAATGAGAAGAGACTCTGCTAATGCCAGAGGTGCTAGAAGATGATGAATGAAAAAGATAAGTTAAGGTGGGGAATTGTGCACATATACTCTTCATATAATAACACCATAATCCACATAACAGACATAACAGGAACAGAAACAGTTGCAAAAGCATCTGGCGGGATGATGGTTAAAGCAGATCGAATGGAAAGTTCTCCAACCGCTGCAATGGCTGCTGCTAAGAAAGCCGCAGAAACAGCAATGGAAAAAGGAATTAATGCTATTCATGTAAAAATTAGAGCGCCTGGCGGACACAATGGACCAAACAATCCTGGGCCTGGAGCGCAAGCAGCAATTCGCGCATTGTCAAGAATGGGTTTAAGAATTGGTTTGATTGAAGATATCACAGCCACCCCTCATGATGGTTGCAGGAAAAAAGGCGGTAAGAGAGGAAGAAGAGTATAAACTAATTAAAACAAATAATTCCAACTTAAAATCAAAATATAAGGTGAACCCAATGGATGTTAATCTGATAGAAAAGTCAAAGAAAAATTACTTGGATGTTGAAATAAAAGATGCGACTCCAGCTTTTGCCAACACTATCAGAAGATATATCATGGAAAAAGTCCCGACAATGGCTATTGATGAAGTTGAGATAAGAAAAAACAGCTCAATACTTTATGATGAAATAATTGCTCACAGGATGGGCTTAATAGTATTAAAGACAGACCTAAAATCATACAATCTTCCGAAAGATTGCAAGTGCGAAGGCGCTGGCTGCGCTAAATGCCAGCTAAAGATGACATTAACAGGCAAAGGCCCGGGAGTTATAACCGCAGGAAAGATAAAATCTCAGGATCCTGATATTAAACCTGTTTATGAAGAAACTCCTATTACTAAATTATTGAAAAATCAGCAGATACAAGTTGAAGCGACAGCGCAATTAGGAACAGGAGAAGTTCATGTCAAATGGTCTCCTGGAATTGTCATATACAAATACAAATCAACAGTAACTGTAAACAACAACCAGGCAAAACTGGAACAATACAAAGACAAGTATCCTATACAGATTTTTGACAAAAATGGAAAGATCGATAAGGAAAAAATAATAGAGCTAGATTTAGTTGACGCATGCGATGGCATTTGCGAAGATTTAATCAAAGTTGATCATGATAGCGCAACAATGATTATGAGAATTGAAAGTTTTGGCCAATTGTCGCCTAAACAGATGGTTGTCAAAGCCAGTGAAATACTTGATCACGATCTTAATGAACTTGCTGAAAAACTTAAAGAATCAAAGCAAGCTGATGCCTAGATTTTAGTCATCATTGTAAAAACAAAAAATCCAACACCCTGCTATTCATGCGGGGGTGACAGAGCCTGGCCAAATGTGCAAGGTTGAGGAATTAAAATTCAAACGCCTTGTCCCTTAGTGGGTGCGCGCGTTCGAATCAGCATGCATTCAATTGCATGATGGGAAAGTCGCGTCCCCCGCATTAACAATTAAGAACATCATAAAATAAACAAAAATGAGAACAGGACCATCAAATCAAAATTTGAGAAAGCTTATAATTGATTTAAAAAAGCTTTCAATAGAACAAAGCGCAGACATCTGGAAAAGGATAGCTGATGATTTAGAAAGAGCTACAAGAAACAGAAGACTTGTCAACCTTTCAAGAATAAATAGATATGCTGCTGCAAACGAAACGCTTATAGTTCCTGGAAAAGTCCTTGCATCTGGGGATATTACATTTAAAATAAATATCGC
>JAUYGA010000002.1 GCA_030690755.1 Nanobdellota archaeon | reverse complement strand
CATTGGAAAGTTACCTCCTCAGCAGCAGCATCCATTTTTACAATCATGCCTTCTTCCACTTCCTCAAGTCCTTGGACACTAACCAAACAAGGAATATTAAATTCTCTGGCTATGATTGATGCATGGCATGTTATTCCACCTTTACTGGATAAAATACCTCCAACATCTTTTAATCTCATAATATTCTGGGTTACGTATTCATTCAATACAACAATAGTTTCTTTTGTAAAAACTTTATCCTCTGCATAGAACTTTATTGTCCCTTTAACCTCTCCAGGGCATACGCAAGTTCCTGTTAATTTTTTCATCTTTGTTCACCTCCGATATAAAATCGGCTCAATTCTGACGCTGCCTGATGTGCTTCAAAAAGTTTATTGGCTAAGTCTTGTGGAAGTTCTTCACCATTGCTAAGAACATCTAAGGCTGCTTGATAGTTTCTTATTGCCCAAACATCAGGAGCAATAAATCCTATTCTTTTTTTAGCTTCAGTCTGAGCAACTACTGTTGTATAAACATCCGGCATATTCTCTCTGATGTAATCTAGTAACAGGAATCCTTTTTTCTCCATTCTTTTTTTTGCTTCCTCATGATTCCATCTTACTGACGTACCAAACTTTGAACCATATTCTATAATTCCAATATCCTTCCAGAAATTGATTTCTCTTCCTAAGACGCTGTCATCGATATTTCCTGCTCTGTAAGAGTGGATATGATCTCTCAATAAATAAGATTCAATAACTGCTCTGGAATGATTATCTCCGTTTATATACGCCAAGGCATCTCCGAATTTGACTAAAGTTTGCCAAGGGAATTCTAATTGACCATGATTCTTTAATATACCAATAGCAATTCCAACAGACTTGTCTGATAAACCAGTTTTATCACTTACTTCTCTTTCCAGAATCAAGGCTCCCCTATAAGAGTCAGTATCTTGAGGATTACCATTATTTAAAACCCATCTGTGAAGTAATTCAATACTTTTAATTATTTGTAGTTTATCTCTATCATAACAAAGCGCAATGTCATGAAATAATGCAGCAAGTATTACACCATCTAGCTGTTCCTGCTTGCTTTGACAAAATCCAAATCTTGTAGCGTGTTCTGGATCGTTTAACACCACTTGACCTAAAAAAGCTGTAGCCTTAGCTACATCTATACAATGAGTAATTTCTGGAAGACAGTTTGGATCCATATTCTCTAAAACATTGGCATAAGCCAAATCAATTTCTCTGTTTCCAGGAAATAATGCTCCAAATCCTAGAACTAGCCTGTCTAATGAATCTTGATTAAGACCAGTTTCCGCTACGGTTTCTTTGAATTTATTTTTTTCCATTCTTAATCACCTTAAATATTCTTCCACCATTGCCAGTACAGACATATTCTATTCCTATTTTGTTTTTCATTTTGTCACTAATAGGTAATTCTCGCTCAAGCATATAAATATTTGCTGTCACTTTTCCGACAACTTTAAATAGTTTGAAAAATTTATAAGTAAAAATGGGTACAAAAGAAGTATTAAAAGAGCTTGGACTTTCAGATGGAGAAGTAAAAGTATACTTGGCACTTCTAAAGTTAGGAGAAACATCGGTTAGTAAACTTACAAAAGAAACAGGACAACACAGAACTACAATTTATGATTTTTTGGAGCACCTTTTACAGAGAGGATTAGTAAATTATGTGGTCAAATCAGGAGTTAAATATTACAAAGTTGCAGACCCTGACAAATTAGTGGAATACCTAAAAGAGAAAGAAGAAAAATTAAAACAAATTCTTCCAGAATTAAAGCAATTAGCAAAAGTTCCTACTGGAGAAATTAATGTAGAAGTTTATAGTGGAGTGGAGGGTTTCAAAAGCGTTCTTAATGATAGACTTAAAGTTGGTAAAGATCTCTACGGTTTTGGAGTTGATGAAGAAATATTTGAGAAGAAGTTTCCCATTGTTATGAAGCAGTTTATCAAAAAAGAACAAGAAAAAAAATTGCAAGAATTTTTACTAACTAAAGAAAAAGCAAAATTCATCTATAAAGAGAAGAACATGCACTATAAATATATCCCAGAGGAGTTTTTTGAACCAACTGCCACTGCTGTTTATGGGGATAGAGTAATAATAATTATTTGGGAACCTCTTACTACAATTCTAATTAAAAATAGGGGGCTCGCTGAATCTTATAGACGATACCATAAACTACTATGGAAAATCGCTAAGAAGAACTAACTCTAAATGGAAATGGGGGGCTCTTTCTATGTTTTACTGGATACTAAAGATGGCGGTGAGTAATAACTCTTCGTCGCTAACGTTCCTTGTCCTCCCCACTCCGCAAACGTATCGCTTCTGTAAATCAATGTTTTAAGTAGATAAATCATGATGTGTAACTCGATGTTTAACTCTTCACGTTTGCTCGTAGGTCGGAGGATTTAACAGGAATTTTACGGTTACGCAATTTTGAGCCTCTCTTCTAAAGGGCAAACTCCCACTCAAAATTGCTTCACCCAAATTCGATTTTTCCAGCTCTGATTTCAGCTCTATCGGATTTTCCAGCTCTGTTCGCTTCGCTCACGAGGGAAAATCCTCACGAGGAAATCGAGGGAAAAATAGAACTTCGTTAAATTCCGATGTTAATCTCAATCGCTACGGGGCAAAATTTACGGATAGGGCAAAAACAAAAATCGAAACAATTATATAGTTCATTAAATGTACAACACCATACATAATATGAACAATAGCTTATTTGGCAAAGGAAAAGAAAAAATCCTAGAATGTTTCTATAGAAATAGGTCTAAAGAATTGTATTTCAGCGAGATACTAAGAGAAACATCACTCACACAGAACACTACATTAAAGCATCTTGACAATCTTCAAAAAAATAATCTAATGACTTCCACAAAAAAAATTGCGCACACATTCTACAAAATTAACAATAAAAACCCGCAAATAAATTCTATTTTTTCGTATTTTGATTACAAAAGATTCAATGAATTGCCTTCCGCAAGAAAAAGAGCAATAACAGAATTTCTTGAAAAACTTGAAACAAAGCCAATAATCGCTTTAATATTCGGCTCAACTGCAAAAAAAACATTCACAGAAGAAAGCGACATTGATATTTTGCTTGTTTTCAACAAAAAAGAAGAAGTAGACAAAAAAGTAATCAAGGATTTGGAAGCGACAACAGGTTTTCACATACAAACATTTATAATCGACTATGAATATTTCAAAGAACAAATACTAAAGGAAGAAGACAAAGTAATAACCCACGCAATAAAAACAGGATTTCTAATGACTGGACACGATTATTTCTACAAAGAGGCATTGAAATGAAAAAGAGATCTTTTTGGGAAATCTGGCTTGAAGACGAGAAAAAATTGGCTGAAGACTTCAATAATTACCTCAAAACTAAGATGATAAAAGAAGAGATTGAGGTAAAAGAGCTCGTCGATGGACACATACAAAAAGCAAATCACAACCTAAAATTCGTAAAATCTACACTTGACCTTGAGGAATTTAATGACTGGGCAATCGTATCCGCATATTACGCAATATATCATGCATCTCTTGCGCTTTGCGCGCTCAAAGGATACGCAACAAAAGACCACAGCGCAACACTTCTTGTTCTAATAAAAGAGTTTTACAAAAAAGAACTCACTGAAGAAGAAATAGAATTGATTGGAGACACAACATTAGAAAAAGAAGAAGTGCTTTATTATGTCGAAGCCAAAACCAAAAGACATAACGCAAGCTACTCTACAAAAATCGATTTCGAGAAATCGCAAGTAGAATTTCTACGACTAAAAGCGATTGCATTTGTATCAAAAGCAAAAGACATCATAGAAAAATCTTAATTGCAATATCCATCTTTCATGAAGGTAGAAACTGTGCTCCATTTCAGGATTTTCTAATTTTTCAGATAAGCAGCAGAGTTAACACTAGCTGTTAAAGCTTGGACTATATCAACCAAAGAATAATGCCACTCCTCTTTAAACCAAGTTCTTCGTATTTTCTTGCTCTGAAATACAACTAATGCTTTATCTGAATCCATTTCATTATAATGAATGTTTCATAAGTTAATAAATCTTATGCGCAGTTTTAATTTGACTTGCTGCCCTTCTTAGAATTGGCTTTTGGCTTATTTTTCTTTGAATTTATTATGATGAATATGCCAAAAACAATCGCAAATATCGCCATTGCAGGCATATACCAGTTGAAGCCTGTCTTCTCTGCTTCCAATTCTTCCTTCACAAGCGCGGGCTTCTTGCTTGAAGCGTCAAACACATACTGCGTTCTTGCGTCTATGCTGACATTTTCGAAACTATTCTCTGTTACGCTTCCATCCTCTGCAACACTAGTGAACTCTAATCCTATATTTCCAACCCCATATCCTTTTATCACAAACTTTATTTCTTTATCACCTATCACATTAATAACTTGTCCTTCTATTCCGCTTGAGTTTGAAATATAATATGCATCTTCGCCGATTGTGTTTTCGACTTTTCCTTTTCTGTCCAAGCCAATATGGTTGCCTAATTTGTCATATGCATGCAAGGTTGCAGGAGACTTCAAATGAGCTATCTGCTGCTTTTCCATTCTTTTTCTTAAAAGCGCGCTTGGATCAGGCATGTATTCTTCGTCACAGTTAGCAATATTTGTAGCATTCCCTTTCAATAACAGGCTCTTTGCTATTTCATAGGCTGGTTCGCTTGTGGTTATTATTATTCCTTTGCTTGTATCAAAGCCTTTCTTTTTAACTATGCCTCCCTTAATCCAGGAAATCTTTGCGGCATGCGTATCATAAGTGCAGAAAATTGGAACGTCTTTAACTCTGACGCTGTCAACAGGAACAACTCCGTCGCCCTTCCAAGTAGACAGTTTCTCAAAACCAACATGGGTTGACCAGCCAGTTCCTGCAATGGCATAATAGTCAATATCTTTGTTCAGGCTCTTGTTGTTCAAGCCTTTAAGAAAATCACTGCCAGGGGTCAGTTGATCTAACGCCTCTTCATAACCTCCCCAATAAGGATAGCTCAAGGCTTTCGGATCCCACGCTCCTTGGTTAGGTGTGCCCATCATTATGAATTTCCTGATGTTTCCTTCATACATCCCGCTTCCGATATAATATCTGGTTACTACTCCTCCCATGCTATGCGAAACAATGTCGATTTTTGATGCGCTGATTCTTTTTCTGTCATAATAACTTCCAGTCCTTATTTTTTTGATGAATTCCTTAATTTCGTATGAAAGCTGCCCTGCGTTCTTAACATTATCTTGGCTAGGATAGGTTATGTGTTCGTATTGCCATCCAGCGCCCTTTACGCGCTGCTCAAACTTTTCCCAAACACCCGAATCTGACCAGATGCCATGCACAAAGAAAATAGGCGGTTGTTCAATTGTGAAATTCTTTTTCACTTCTTTTTTCTGCGGAGCTTCTGTTTCGCATGAAGCCTTTTCCGGCATACACCAGCCTACTGCATCTGCCGCTTGAGGCTCGAGATAATCTTTGTTCTTGTCTGCTTTATCAGGTGTAAAAATTATTTTCTTGTCAGAAATCTTCCTTGTCTTTCCTTTTAGTGTTTCCCCTGCCCTGGGCTTGATTTCAAAACCAAATTTTTCATAATCACCTAAAACAGCCAGCGTAAATGTTATATTAGAAACTCCGTCTGCCAAAACCCCGTCAAAATCTGAAGTCACTATAACTTGACACTCATTTTTTTGGCAAACATCAGCTACCTTATCGTATTCGCACCCATTATTCTTCATTATTTCCTCGCATGAAGCTGCGCATCCTTCTTTCTTAGCATATCCAGTCCCGCAATTCTTGACATAGCAATCATGATATTCCAAAATAAAATCCTCGCATTCGGCATAACAACTAATCGCAAGAAAAATAAAAACCAGTCCGTATATTGCTAAAGTGCTCTTTTTCATATCAACTCACCATATTTGTAAACTTCTTTTTTAGTTCTCTTGACAATTACAATCACATATCCTATATAATTTATAATCCCCTTCTGGAGCCGGCCCCATGTCTTCAGTACCGACAGGACATTCGCATAAAATAGGTATATGAACGGCGCTGACTGCAACTGCTAGTTTGCTGTCTTCTGCTTTTTCACAGCAGGTCTTGCCCATCTCATCTAAGGTCTTATAGCACGTTTCAGGAGGAGGGGTGATTTTGAAATCCGGATTTGGGTCAATAAATTTAAGTTTTGAGAAATCAAGATAGCCAAAATGCTGCAATGCAGCGAGACTGCCTGCGATAAATAGAAGAATAAGAAGCAGATAAATGCCCCAAGTTGTTTTGCCAACCTCTTGCTGCGCTTTTTTGGACACGCGTTTTTTCATATTGATTCTCTTTTTATATGTCTATGCAAGTGTAATCCCCAATATAAAAAACTTTGGAAAAATTATCTGAGGATTTTGTCTGATTTTGTCTGATAATCAAAATCTTCCAAAATGAGCGTCACCATTCAATTTTA
>JAUYGA010000055.1 GCA_030690755.1 Nanobdellota archaeon | reverse complement strand
TCGGATATGTCTTTAACTTTCATATTTTTCTTCCAAAGTTTTATCCCTTGCATACGCAAGTGTTCCTGAACATCTCGATTTATTGACCTACCATCTTTTTTAGTTTTCATAACAAAAACAGAACAGAACAAGTATAAAAATATTTCTAAATTTTGTACTAATTAACGCAAATATCTATATATGTTTCTTTTTAGTGACAGCTAAATCCAAAATTTTATTTCAATAACTCATTTTATATCTTAATAGAGCAGCGATTCCTCCAAGGCCATTAAGCTTGCGACCGCCATCATTTTCTCCTGAGACTATTACGATATCACCATTCATTGCGTCGATGTTTCTCATCATCTTTTCAATTGGCGCATAATTTATTTCTTCCCTTGCTTTGTGTATTAATGTATCTGTTATCATAAGGATTTTTATCGCTCCAGCATCTGCCGCGGTTTTAACCTCTTTTAGTCCATAAGCCACAGCACCATTTTTTGATATTTCTGAAAGAACTTCTTCAACAAGGTTTATTTCTTTTGCCGCTCTTTGTTCTTGAAGCGCTTGTTTTACTTCAGGTCTTCTTATCACTTCATTTATTCCATTTGTTCCTGTTGTTGAGCATGTCGCAAGAATAAGATCTTTTTTGAGATCATCATCTTTCATGACTTTCATGAATTCATCTTTCCAGAATCCTGGGCTGCCGAGGACAATTTTGCTGATTTTGTATCTGTATTTCTGCTCTTTCATCAAATCAAATATCGTTTCATAGAAATTTTTTTCATTTGTATTGTCTTTTTCTTCAATTCTTTTTTTCTTCACATTCCCTTTTATGCTGTTGATTATTTCAAAACCGTATTTTTTCATCAGCGCAAAATCCGCTTCTTCCCTATCCAGAACAACAATCATTATCGCGCCGCCTTTATCCTCTGATGCCTCTCTTATTTTGTCGAGCTGAAATTTAAGCCAGCGTTCTTTTATTATAGTTATTATTGTCCCGTCTTCAAGATTGAATGTGTGATGGCTGCCTTTCGGTATTTCTTCTGTTCCTTCCTGTACAGTTCCAGAAACACGCAATGCTTGTTCATTAAATTCTATCTTCTCTGCATTTATTGAAAGAAATACTTGTTTTTTCACGACTTCGCTTTTTCTCTGGTCTCCCTCACCGATTTTTATTTTTCGGAAGGTCTTTCCTTTTATTATGTCTGAGTTGTCTATTACTGTGCTGAGATACCATAAATCATCAAGGTTTTCTATCATTACTTTTATTTCACCTTTCCTTAAGTCTTTATGGATTATTTTCATGTTTTATCACATCTGTTCTGTAGAAAATACAGGCAGCATCAATTTGCAAAACTCACGCGATAAAAACATGAAAGAAGCTGAGGGGGGTGTCCCTTACGGGGCCTCAGCGTTTTATCAAAAAACACAAGCGAGAGTTTTGATTATGCTGCCCGAATGAGCTTTTGCAAAGCAAAAGCGAATGAGATTTTCTACAGAACCTGTTGCATCGATAGATTTATATATAAACTTAATCACTATTTTACAAAATGAACAGAAAAAAGGGGCAGGTTGACGCCTCCAATGCGGCAGCTTTAGTAGCTTTGATTGCAGCTTTGATAATTCTTTACATAATGTTTTTGCCCCCTGATGTCCGAGTTTTACTTTTAGATGGCAACGATACTAATGCTACATCAGGTTCATCGACAAGCGCTCAGGAGAATAATACTCTTTTGGATGTTGTGCCAGGCAAGCTTAGTTTTATTTCATCTACAAGAATAGAACATCCTATCCCTTCAGTTTCTCTTTACAAGTCGACTAATGCTCGCATAATAAAATCAGAGAATCCTTTTTATATCAAGAAGGGCTGGTTTGATGAGAAAACAAAATCTTTAACATTTGCAATAGATGATTTGCAGAATACCAATAATGCGTTGTTCTCTTATTCTGCAAGTAAATATGCAGGTAATCTTATTGTTAAATTGAATGGAAATGAGATATTTAATTCTGACATCTCAGGAAATCCGCAGCCGATAATCCTGTCTAAAGAATTGTTGTCAAAAGATAACACTTTGGAGTTTTCAACAAGTTCTGTTGGCCTTGCTTTCTGGCGTACCAACGAGTTCAATATTGTCAATGCAAAGATAACTGCAGATATTACAGATATATCAAGACAGCAAAGCAGGAACGTTTTCCTTGTTTCATCTACTGAGAAGCATAATCTTGAGCGTGTTGAGCTTGAGTTCAATCCTAATTGCGACATGGCTCGTGAGGAAGTTGGCGTCCTTGAGATTTTTGTGAATGGCGTTAATGTTTACTCTGCAGTTCCTGATTGTAAGATTCTTAATGCTGTAAAAGAGCTTTCTTCCGGCGCTCTAAGCTCTGGCGAGAACAACATAGTTTTCAAGACAAATAAAGGGTCATACCTTGTTGATCAGATACAGCTTATCTCTCATTTGCGTGATGAACCTTCAGCAGTTTATTATTTTGAATTGAGTAAAAACCAGTTTAATGACATAATAAATGACAGGAAAAAATTAAATATTACAATGGAATTTGTCGATCGCGGTTATGAGATAGAGGCAGATTTAGTTATTAATGGTCACAAGACAGCCATTCCTCCTGATGTTAAAAGATTTTATGGAAGGTCTATCCCAAAAGATTGGCTAAGAGAAGATACAAATTACATCAACATCCAGCCAAAGGTCACCTTTGATGCAGTCAAGTTGAAGCTTGAATTGACCAAATAAATTAAAAACCGGGCTTAGTTTTTTTGTTCTTGATTCTTTTATTGTTTTCGTGATTTTTTATAACACTTTTTATAACTTTTTATAACATTTTTATTGACTATTGAATCGTCGGGGAAAGCTTTATATACCTTAATTATTGCTATTATGTTATGTTAGCGGCAACAGAATCTTTGTTAGTTGCTGAAACAATATTATCGTATACTAAAAAAACAAATATGTCATCTAATAAAAAAAGAGGGTTTGATAATGGCTTCAGCTGTAGCTAGTGCTGCTAGCGCTGCTTCGTCTATTAAAAAAGCAGTTCCTCCTCCTAGACCTCCGGCTCCTAAACCTGCTCCCAGGCCTCCAGTTCCAAAACCCGCTCCTGCTCCTAAACCCGCTTATACGTTTGTAAACGCTCCATCAAAATCAAGCGCGAGCAGCGGTCAATCAATTAACAGTATCATGGCTCAGTCTGATAAACGTTTTGAGCAGCGTGCAGCTGCTGCTCGTAAACAAGATCAACAGCAGATGGCTTTTATGCGTCAAATGGCTGGTCAGAAAGGTGCTGCTCCTAGCGGAGCTGGCGCAGGTGGCGGTTCAGGCGCGTTTTCTAAAGTCAGTGGTGGTTTGTCTTCTTTTAAGGATAAGGCAGGCGGATTTTTTTCAGGTATAAAGGATAAGTTTGCAAGCAGCGGTTCATCTCCTGCTGGCGGTTCAACTAGCGGCGGTCTTGGCGGTGGCGGGCTTAGTGGTGTAGGTAATTTTGTTAAAGGTCTGAATTTGACTGGCACAAAGGCAGCTGTTGTCGGCGGTGTTGCTGCAGGCGTCACCTTAGTTGCAATCACTGCATCAAGCGTTGTTTTATTTGCGATTATTGCATTTATAATCCATGTTTATGATGTTCTTTCTGGTTTTGGAATGCCTTTTTCTATGCGTCTTACTATAGGTCTGTTTTTGTTTATTTACGCTTTTCTTGTTCTGAGGGAAAGTAAAGAGATAAGTTTTGACACGCAAAGATTGTCTGTTTTAGGAGCATTTTTAGCGGTTTTTTTAATGGTTCCATTTTTAATAAATTGGATTGGTATGATTTCTCCAGGCGCTGAAAAGATAGCTACTGCAGTTTTTATTATTCTTCCAGTCTGGGTAATTTACAGTTTATTTGTTGTTCATTCAGAATTAAAAATTGCCGGTTTCCTTAAATTTGCTTATGTGCTTGTTGTTTTTTTTATTCTTTTAGGTCAGTCAACATCTTATGCGCAAACAAAATACAATATCCAGACTCCAGGTGTTGATACAACTGGAGCTGTTGACATGCTTAAAGCATCATTGCAAAGGGGCATAGCTAGTTTACGCGCAATTCCTGGTCAGTTATCCGGAGAATTGTCAAGACAAAGATTTTATGCCGAGCACGGGTATTATGAGGGGAATACTGCTAAAGGCAAGGAAAATAGTCATTTGGAGCTTACAGAACCTTTACTGCCAAACACTTTGGAATATTCTGGAACAGAGGAAAATATCCAGATTGGCGCGCATGTCAATGCATTTAATATTGAAAAGAAACTTTCTGTCAAATTCAGCTGTTCTGTTGCAGAGGGAGATTGTTATGAGACATGCAAACCATCGCAACAGCAACAGACAAAACCTTCAGCCATTTCAAATGAAGCGACAATAACCGAAGATATCTGGTGTTATATCAAAGGCCCAAGTCTAACTAAAGGTTCGAATGATGTTATCATAAGCGCTAGCGCAGACGATTTTGAGACAAAAGCTTATCTTAACAAATATTTTATCGATAAAGCGACATATGATGCAAAATTAACAGAATATGTTAGGGAAAACAACATAAAATTATCTTCGGCAAGCGATATTTCTTCTGTTGTTCAAAAGTTATATCCTAGCGCCAAAGATGCAGACGTCTCCCTTTCAGAAGATGCTCCGGCAAAACTTGTCATTTCAACTTCCCAGATTCCTGTCATTGGCATAAGGGGCGGCGAAAATCCTACAGAACTGCAGTTCACAGTGGCTTTTGAAAACAATGCCGAAGGTCATATTTCTAAAATTTCAAATTTAGAGCTTACTTATCCTGCAGGATTTGCTCCTGAAATCGGCGAGTTCTGTCCTGATTTCACAAAGGGTGAAGGGAATAAGATTATTCTAAAATCCGGGAAAGGAAACCAATTTAATTTATCAGGTTTGGCAAGAGGAGAGCAGAGGGCCTTTTCAGCTTGTACATTTAAGGTCGTTGATGCTGCAAAACTTTTGGACATCCCTTCAAACATAAATGAGCGAAGTTTTGAAGCAAGGATTCTTTATAATTATATTGCTGAGAAAAAATTTTCAGTCTCGTATGGCAAGAAAGTTATTCCTGAGTTTGATCCAGGTGAGACTTTTGGCAATCCTTTTAATAGTGTTTCTGATAGGATTAGCGGTAAATTTGGCGCTGCTTATGGTAGTGTTGCCAGTTTCTTTTCAGGAGGTATTGCCTGGCCAACTGATGTAAAAGTTTTGAGTTCTTGTTATGGTCCTAGAAGTTCAACAAATAGCATGCATTGGGGTTTGGATATTGATACTGTATCTCAAAATCCAATATACGCTGCAGGTGACGGTGAAGTGATAGATGTTGTTACAAACTGTGTTGTTGGCGCTGCGCGTTGCGGCGGCGGTTATGGCAACCGCATCTATATAAAACATTCAGATAATGTCTATACAAGATACGCTCACTTAACATCAGTCAAAGTCAACAAAGGGGACAAGGTAGTTAAAGGAGAGCAGATTGGAATATCAGGCAATACAGGTCATTCTTTTGGGGATCATCTGCATTTTGAGGTCCGCTCTGGAGATACGGCAGTGAATCCTCTTTGTCTTTATCCGGCAATGAACGGCCAGGTAAGGTTAAATGGAAATAATTGTCAAGGCGCTGCCGAATTCACAACAAACTGTCCAAGCGGTTCTGTTGCAACAGCAATAGCTAATTAGGATTTTATGGGATGTTGTTTATGTTATTATTAAAAATATGTTGGATATTTATCAAAAATTTATAAAAGTTTAAAAAATGTTCAAAGCAACAATTGTAAAACGCATTGCAAAAAACATCAGATTTGTTTTGATTTTCATACTTTTAGCTTCATTATTATCAATTGCAGCATGCAACGATTCGAAGAATACTGAAGCTCAGGTTCATTTTAAGCAGACGCATATAGGAACAAAAGGGTTGACGATGAATTTCGTGAAAGGCCTTCCTCCAACAGAGGTTTATGAAGGGACCGATTTCCAGCTAGGCCTTGAAGTCAGAAATGAGGGCGCGTGGGATATCAATGGCGCTAAGATAAGGCTCGGCGGGTTTAATCCGACAACTGTTTCTGTTCAGATGGATTCAGATTCAGCAGATGATACTTCTGAAACAGAAGGCTTGCTAAGGCGATATTCTATTTTTGAGGGAAAATCGACAGTGAGCAATGGCGCATATAAATTGATCATTGCAAAAGCCAGGAATCCAAAGCCTCCAAAGATTGGCGACGAATATGACCTGTCTTTCATTGCAACCGCTTGTTATGGTTATAAGACTGAAGCTGCAATGGATATCTGCATAGACCCAAATAAGGAAAATATTGGTGTGCAGCAGAAGAAAATTTGCACTGTTAAACCTCAATATAAGTTATCAGGCGGCCAGGGCGCGCCAATTGCAATAACTCAAGTTGAAGAGGAGATCCTTTCTTTGGGCGCATCAAGAAAGGTTCGCTTGAAAATTTTTATCAAGAATATGGGCAAAGGGGATGTCTATAAAGCGGATTCTTTCCACAAGCCGTGCAGCGCATTACAAGGGGATTTGACAACAGAGCGCGATTTAGGGATTGTCGAGATTGAAGCCAAACTTTCTGATATTGAGATAGATTGCAATCCTACAACAAAAGAGATTGATAATTTCTATATGAAGCTTGGCAAAGATGCAGATAATTATGCTCTCTGCCAGTATGATATTCCAAAGGATTCTTTTGATGCTTATAATTCTGTTCTTTCAATAACAGCTACTTATGGTTATGTTGAGACAGTTTCGACAAAGACAACTATAAAGAAAGTTTATGGTTTAACTGATGCCGGAGAGGAAGCAAAACTGACTAGTTCAGACAGTTCAACTAGCAGCGCAAGCGGCACGCAATCAAGCTCTTCATCATCAACTGCAAGTTCAGGTTCATTTAATGGATGTTGTATTTTAAAATCAAATTCATGCGAACAAATCGGAAAAATTTATGATGGGGCTTGTGATCCTGCATACTATTATCAGACCCCTTTTGCAATGGGCGACAATAAATGTTGCATCAAAAAACAATACACTAGCTGCTCGTCTCTTGGCAGATGCAATGATGAAGTGGCTGGTTGCGGCGATTCAAGCTTTTATCCAAATCCTTCAATGGACATTAAGAGTTGTTGAAAAAAATACAGTTTTAAAATTAGTTTGATTTAAATTAGTTTGATTTATGTCACGTTGGCGAAAGTTTTATATACAAATTTATCATTGATGTTTACATTGACGATTTGCAACAGCCATCTGCGTTGTAGCGTCATTAGTATTTATAAAAAGGTGAAAAATTGGTTTATTTTGAAGAAATTAAAAAAAAGAGTGTTTTGACTTTACTATTTGTCTCTTGTATTGCTCTGCTGTTTATTGGCGCTTCTTGTTCATCTTCTTCGAGTAAAGATGGCGCTCAGGCAACAGGGAAAAGTTTTCGTGTTGGCACAGAGGGTCTTACTATGAGATTTTTATCAGGCAGTCCGCCTTCTCAAATATATACTGGTACTGATAATCTTCCAATTATGTTGGAAGTTATAAATAAAGGAGCATATCCAAGCATTAGTGAGCAGTTTACCGGGGATATTTATCTTTCTGGTTTTGATTCGCAAATTCTTCAGATAAGCCCTGTTAAGACTGCATTAAGTTCGCAGGATCTTTATGGCAGAAGTGAAACATATCAGCAAGGCGGTATTCAAAGAATTTCAGATTTTAAGATAAATACTGTTTCTCTTAGTGGTGGAGAAAAAAGCAAACAGACAATTCTTGCAACTGTGTGTTATCAATATGCCACTCTTGTCGAAGCGCCTATCTGCGTGGATCCTGATCCGTATGGGATAACAATCAAAGATAAGGTTTGTCAGGCAAAAGATGTTACTTTAACTTCTCAAGGCGCGCCAGTTGTCGTTACAAAAATTGAGCAGGATATGTTAAAAGACAGGTTGCAGTTCACAATTCATGTGAAAAACATGGGTAGTGGAAGATTGCTTAGCACAGAAGGCTTTAATAATTGCCCTGATAAGATAAGGTACGAGGATTTAAACAAAGTTGTCATTTCAGAAGCATCTCTTGGCGGAAGACCTTTGACATGTTCTCCTGGCGGCAGCATAACAAAGCCTATTTATATAATGGGTGATGCAAAAAATGCTAAAAACAGCGAAGGAGTTGCTGTCTGTACAACCACCGGTTCAATTGACAAAGATGATTCAGCTTATCAGTCAACTTTGACTTTAAAATTGATTTATGCTTATCAGGATAGCGCGCAGACCTCTATTGAGGTAATAAAGATTCCTGAATAGGTTTTATATAATCTACAGTCTCTAAAAGGAGGAATAAAATGGTAAAAAATAAAGCAAATAATCTTAGGGTAATTATCGGAATTTTTTCTGTTTTGGTTTTGGCATTGTTCATCGCTGCCTGTGAAGAGGGCGGAGATCAGGGTCAAAGCAGTTTGACCACATTTATAGGCGGTCCGGAAAGTTTATCTTTCAGTTTTGAGAAGACAACTCCGACAGAGGTCTATGATAACAAAGCATATCCTTTCCCTATTTCAATTCAAGTGGAAAATAAAGGGGAATATGATGTGCCAAAAAATAAAGTGCGAATTTCGCTTGATGGCGTAGATCCTGTGGAATTTGGGAAAACAACTGTCTCAATGAAAAAGAATCCTAGTGAAGATCTTATTGCAACAAAGC
>JAUYGA010000240.1 GCA_030690755.1 Nanobdellota archaeon | reverse complement strand
GATTGTAAACACAGTCATGAAAGATGTCGAAATAAGGAGCATTCTGATTGATAGACTGAATGCAATCAAAGGATAGTTTTTGCTGACTTTTTTTTCTTTTCCAATTCTGCAAAGAATTCATCAACCCATTTATACTTACTATCCAAATCAACCTCCTGCAGCTTTTTCACATTCTTCTTTGTCTTTGTATTCAAATCCTCAAACCTTTCCAGAATTTGTGTTATTCCGACTAATTTTTTGTCAATTTGAACGAACTTTTGTTCAATGTTGTAATGATTATTCAAAGCCAAATCCCTCAAATAATCACTTAATCGCACAAAACCTTTGTCGTTCATGTCCTTCAGGATAATTACTTTTTCTTCTGGCGTTGCCTTAAACTGCATTATGTTATTTCTTACCATGCAGCTCATTAATAAAATAAGCTATATAAATAAGTATGATGAAAAAATTGTACATTTTTTTCATCCTAGTTGAATATATACTTTTTTGTCTTACTGATTTCTATCGATTTTTGGAGGAGGGATTTTCATGAAGAAGTGTCTTATCTGCAATAACCAATTAAAGGATGACTATGATGACGTTTGCCCCTCATGCAAAGCGTTTCATGACTGGAAATATGCTAAGCGGAAAAGAAACGGCAGAAAATCCCTCGTCCTTTTCAAAAACGGAGGTAACAACAATGGAAAAAAGAAAACTCATTAACTGCATAATCTGGCCTTTGCTCGCTGCAATATTTTCAATGCCGTTTATTTCAGCAGCAGATATGAACGCAACAATAACAGCTCAGGAGAAGGCTCAGTTTGATAAGATTCTTGAGCCAGTTATGAAAATTTATCATTTGCTGTTGTACTTAGTTTCTGCTGTGGCAATTATTTATGCCGTTTACATTGGTATACAATTCATGCTATCAGGCAGTGACGCAAAGAAAAGGGATGAGGCAAAGCATTCGTTGACTTATGTTGGTATTGGTCTGTTGGTGATTTGGGCAGCTCCATATGTTGTGCAAATGTTAATTGGATGAATAGAGAAAAATGGCTGGAAAATTATCTAAGCTAGATGGAAGGCTAAAATGGATTGCTCATGGTCTAATCTACCTCAATGTATTAGTGGCTATTTTACAGATTACTTTTTTAGCTATCTATTGGGCATCCTCAACTCGCCCGTCAACCTCTTTCTTGGTTTCATACGTAAGCTCATTAGCGAGCCTGTTAATATAGAAATATTTTATTCGACATGGCTAGTCATAATCTATATCCTGTCATTCTTCTACATCATTATATTCATTTACGCAGGCTTTCAGTTCATTACCTCAGCTAACAACCCAATAAAGCGAGAAAGTGCTAAGGAATGGCTCAAGAATGCGTTCTTTCTCATAATATTCGTGCAGGCGAGCTATTTCATTTACTCATCGGTTCTTTTGCTTGCTTCATCATTGGCAGAAGGCATATTGGGTGGTGTTGACACATCTTTCTTTACAATCACAATGGAAGGAAGTGTTGGAATGCAGATAATGCTTCTAATCCCTTATTTGATAACACTTCTTATTACGGCATTGATTTTAGGAGTAAGATACATTCTTGCTTCAGTCGGTTTGATATTTTTCACATTAGGTATTTTTGCTTATTTCATTCAGCCGATAAAGGATATTGGCAAATTTCTCGTAACTGTTGTTTTAGTAATTTTATTTGTGCCTTTCTTTCAGGCAATAATGATTATTGCGATTTCAAAGATTGTGCAAAACTTTACTGATTACAAGATTCTGATTTTAATCTGCGGTTTTCTGCTAATAAACATTGCCACAATTGCGTTGGTGTATTTTGTAACAATAAAAAGTGCTCTTGGTTTGAGCGGACTGAGGTAAAAAATGCCCTACCTAATACCACAAGAATTAACATATAAAGAAAAAATAGTTTTTGGCTTGACTGGAGAGCAGCTTCTTTATTCATTAATTCTTTTGCCAATCTTTTTCATCTTCAAAACTCATATAAATTTTACAGCAAAAATAATTTTATCAGCTATTCTTGGAGCAATCGCAGGTTTGTTCATGTTCTTAAACGCCAAAGCTTACCTGAAAAACCAGTATGACTATCGCAAATTCAGGAAGATGATTCTTCATGACAAAAAAACTGACCTAAAACTAAGGAATTATCTTGGACTCGTTGATATTCAAAAAGGAATCTGTCTTAAGGATGGCAAAAGAGTTGTTGCTGTAAAAGTAGAGCCGATTAATTTTGCAATTATGGAAAAAAGCGAGCAGGAAGTAACAATCGCATTATTTCAGAAATTCCTTAATTCGCTGGCATTTCCAATACAAATACTGATACAGACTAAGAAAATCGATATTGGAGCACATCTTAAATCAATAAATGATGCAGAATACAAGAAGCATATTCTTACAGAAACAAGTGATGTATCGAACAGAATATTTTACATCATAATAAAGGAAGAATCAGATGAAAAGTTAGGTATGGAAATACAGCTCAAAATTGTTCTTGAGAGGTTAAAAGCACTGAACTTAAAGGCAGAAGAAGTAAACGAAAAAGAGCTAGGTCAGATACTCATGACTGCTCTCAGCAGCTTTAATACAATATACCCAAAGAAAATAGAATCACATCACGATTATATCGAATCTGAAGAAACTCTTAACAGAGTGATAATGGCCGAAGGATATCCAAGGTCAGTTGAGGCAGGATTTCTTGATAAGATAATAACAACTGACGGCAATATCGACATCTGCATACATATCGAGCCATTTGCAATAAACAAAACAATGATTCTTCTTAACAAAGAATTACAAAAGCAAAGAGCAGACCTTTATTCTGCAAAAATCAAAGGCATGTTTAACATGTCTCTTGAAATAAAATTTGAAGACACAAAGAAAACTCTTGAAGAACTGCAAAAAGGAGAAGAGAAACTATTCAATGTTTCTTTCTACATAAATTGCAAAGCCAAAAAACTAGAAGACTTAAACCTGCTATCAAAGAAGATTGAAGCGGAATTAAACTCCCTCAGAATAATTCCTAAAGTGCCACTTTACAGACAAGCTCAAGCATTTAGGTCACTCTGCCCTTTTGCTGAAAACACGCTGGATGAAAAGAGAAACATCGCAACAAAAGCGTTATCCGCATTCTTTCCCTTTACATCTCAGTTTCTCAAAGTGGAAGAAAAAGGTGTGTGGTTTGGCAATAACAAAAATAACATTCCGATAATCAAAGATATATTTAATTTAACAAACCCAAACGGCTTAATATTGGCTACATCTGGGTCGGGAAAAAGCTATTTCTCAAAATTGCTTGTTACAAGGCAATTTATGATGGGCACAAAGGTAATAATTATTGACCCTCAGTCAGAATACACAAAGTTAACAGAAAAAAATGACGGAGAAATTATCAATATCTCAAGAACTTCTGAAACAATAATCAATCCTCTTGACTTAATGGGTCACGATTATGCTGAAAAAAGGCTTGCTTTGATGGACTTGATGCCCATAATGCTCGGAGAATTATCCGATATCCAAAAATCCGTAATCGATAGGGCACTAACTATAACTTATGAAAGAGTTGGAATAAAACAGGACAGAATGACTTGGGGCAAAAAACCGCCAGTATTGAAAGACTTGTTTAATGTGCTGAAGGCAATGTCTAAAAAAGTAACAACGCCTGAAAAACCAACTTACAATTCACTTATGAACCGATTAAACCTCTATGTTGACGGAGTATTTTCTTTTCTTAACAAACAGACAAAAATAAATTTTGACAAGACGTTTGTATGTTTCAATATAGGGGATATGCCAAAACAAGTAAAACCCGTAATAATGTTTCTAATCCTTGACTATGTCTATATGAAAATGAAGCTTGATAGAGACAGAAAGCTGCTTGTCATTGATGAAGCTTGGTCAATGCTTGAGAGAGCTGAAGACGCAAGCTATGTTTTTGAAATTGTAAAGACTTGCAGAAAATTCAATCTTGGCTTACTGCTCATAACTCAGGATGTAGCCGACTTAATTGCATCAAAAGCTGGCAATGCTGTTCTTGCAAATTCCGCTTATACGTTGCTAATGAGACAAAAGCCTGCTGTAATTGATAATATTGTAAAGACGTTCCATTTGAGCGAGAAAGAAAAAGAGACTTTGCTAACAGCAGGAATAGGT
>JAUYGA010000232.1 GCA_030690755.1 Nanobdellota archaeon | reverse complement strand
CTTTCGCTTAGAATTATCTCTGCTTCTTTGAGCTTTTCTTCAACCCGTTCTATTTCTTTGAGAGCTTTCTGTTTTTTCTCTTCATAGACTGATATTCCTGAAATCTCTTCTATTATCTGTCTTCTTTCTGTTGTTGACATCTCTATGAAATGCACAATGTCTCCCTGAAGGATTATGTTGTGGCCGTCAGGATTGATTTTTGAGATTGATAAAAGGTCCACCACTTCCTGTCTTGTTCTTGTCTTGTTGTTTATTTTGTAGACGCTTTGTCCGTTCTGTTTTACAATTCTTGTGATCTTTACTTCTTCTTCGTCGATTGGGAATGTCTTTTTTGCATTGTCAAAGAATATTGATACTTCGCCTTGTTTTGCAGGCGTTCTTGTTTTGCCGCCGTTGTAGATTAGATTGGCTGATTTTTCCGCTCTTAAGGATTTGCTTGAGCTTTTTCCGAGAACAAAACAGAGCGCATCTATAACGTTAGATTTTCCCGAACCATTTGGGCCTAGAACAACATTAAACTTATCTCCGAAGAGAAGTTCAGTCCTATCTGCAAACGACTTAAAGCCTTGCATAACAAGCTTGTTTATCTTAGTCATAGCTTTTAAACCACCTTTTTTATTTCATAGACAGTTCATGGATTAGTCTATAAGCATTTTAGACCTCGATAGGGTATTTAAATATTATGGATTTAATTGGCTTTTTACAATAGAATTCAGTTATTTTTTAGTTTGATATGATTCAATTTGTATAGCATATTGCTGGGCCAGAATCTGCATGAGGGAGTCATCTCCGATTGTTTCTGCTACTTGTTTTATTTTTTCTTTTTTGACTTGGTCTATTTCGATTGGCGATTTTGCTTTTTTGTATAGGTTTAGGTCACCTTGTGAATTTAATTCGAGCATGAATGAGTTTGTTTTTGGCCCATTTACTTGGACAGAATAATATGTAAGGGTTTGTCCGGGGTTATTAACATGGTTTCTATAAGTTATATCGATTTCAGGACTTAGACTGATTACTCTTGAATCCAGATTGGCTGTAGGATCAACTGCGATAAGCGCAAACTCTTTTGCTTTTTTGCATGGATTTTTCAAGCTGTAAAAGACAATGTTGTTTCCTTGGTATTCGTCCATTATTGCCCGCTCTATGTTTTATTGGCTTTTTATTTTTCAGGGTTTTATAAAAATGTTGCGGTTGTTTTACGAATTATGCACTTTGATTTCTGAAATTACTCAAAAATCGCCAAGTCTTGCTTGGTTTCTTCTTTTTTCTATCTCTTTGTAAGGCGCCCAGGTTTTTCTGAATATTGCGCTGAATTTGCTCCAGTTTTTTTCAAGGAATTCTTTTGTTTTAGGGTCAGACATGTATCCTGAGCCGAAATCTATGCCAATCATTTTTTTTATTCGTTCCACTTCTTCGTCACGTCGTACTTTTGCAAGTATTGATGCTGCTGCTACAGATGGATGGTTTACATCTGCTTTATGTTCAACAACAAGTTCTATTGTTGGGTCGAAAATGTGGTTCATAAGGTATTCTTTGTATGCTTTGATATTGTTGCTTGGCGAATCAATAATCGCTCGTTCTGGCTTTAATTTATTGATTATGTATGCAGTTGTGTTTGCCTCAAGCCAATTGAGATTTGAAGTCGGCGATAGCAATGCATCGTCAATTTCTTTTGCAGAGATTATGACTATTTCATGCGCAATTGATTTTTTTATTATATGCGGGAATAGGCCTTCTCTTTTTGCGGGCAGTAATAACTTGGAATCTTTCACACCCATTTCAAGAAATTTTTCATTTGTCTCTTCTTCTATGAGAACGCCGGCCATCACCATTGGCCCGATAATCGGCCCTCTTCCTGCTTCATCTATCCCGAGGATTTTCATGAGCAAAAGAATTTTTTGTTTGTTTTTAAAGTTATGGTTTTAAAGGGCAATTTTATTCTTTTGAGGAGTTCCATAATATATTAAAAAATTGTCTATAAGAATCAGCAACATCTTTACTTCTAATTAATGTGGCAATCGGTTGGTCCGACCATACGATTATTGCGGTTTTATCTCCATAAATCCAGGTGGTGGCAGGAGTATCGTCTGCATTAGGGTTGAATCTCATTTGTAGAATTGGAAAATTTGCTTTAGATTTTTTGGCTCTGATCTTTTCATTATAGATTATTTTAACTGGAATCTTTAATATTCCTCTTTTCATATGCCATTGTTCAGCATAATGCATAAATATTTCAACAAATTTTCCTTCTGCTCCAAAGACGAGCAATTCTTTTTTTGTTTTCAAAACATCTTCGGCTATTGATTTCAATCCGTGTTTCCCTTTGTAAATTGTCGCTTCTTGCGGTTCTCTGCTCAGTTTTCTTCTTGCTTCAAGTTCTGGCAAAATGGAACTTATAAGGTCTCTTTTCTGTTTTATTGCATTCTCTTTTTCATCAAGATATTTGACAATTCTTTCTGGAGGGGCAGCTTCAAAATATTTTCTATTAGCTTTAATTGCATAACTGACCAGACCTTTTTCAATAAGCTTGTCCAATGCGTCATAAACAGTGGTTCTATTTACACCTGACTTTTTTGTGATTTCTCCAGCTAAAGCAGAGCCTAAATCTAATAAAGCTAAATATACTTTAACTTCATTTCCTGCTAAACCTGTTTCCTGGAGTACCTTTTTTATGTCCATAAATGGCTAAAATGCAAGGCAGTATTTAAATCTTATTATTGTTGTAATACTATATAACAACAAAAATTTAAATACCTTTGTTTTACTTCTCATTAGTATCGAAATTACGAGATAAAGAAAAATGAGAAGAAGATGTCATATCAATGATGTAGGGGGAACGTTATGTAAAAGACTGGGAGAAGTCCCTGGACTTTATGAAGCGGTTGAGCAGAATATGTGGAATTATCTAGCTTCGACTGACTTATTCGGTTGTGAAGTAGAACATAGGGCTAGAGAAATTGCAGAAACAATACAAAAGCTCAAGGCTTTTAACAGAGGAGCTGGGCCAAAACCAACCGCTGCTTTAGGCAAATATGGTCGAGATATAGCAAACATTGGAGTTTGGGCAATCGACCAGGGACTATTTAATGTAAATGAAGAACTGCTCTATACAGATGCAGTAATGTACCTAAAACGAGCAAGAGAACTAGAAGTAGAAATAGTTATTTTGTCAGATTCCTCTAAGAAATTCGTAGATGTTTATTTAAGTCAACAGGTTAATGGAAAGCCAGCCAGTGACCTTATTTCGAGGATGTTTTTAAATCCACAAGAATATGATAAAAGAAAGCCGGCAACTTTTTCTAAAATATGTCACGAATTAGCTCTGGAAGGAGGACTGGTAGAATTGGTCTTTGATGATGATAAAACAATTTGCGATGTTGCAGTAAGAGCAAAACACGAATTCGGGTTGCAGTATGATATATATCTTATGGACAGACCAAACGCCTGCGTTGGAATCAGTAAAGCAAATGATTGCGGGATTAAAGTGGTTAACAGTTATGCAGGGGTTCTTACATGAAATGGATTAAAAATGCAACAAGGTATTCCAGATTGATTTATCTATATCCCTTTTTTACTGGAAGAATAAAAAGAGATTCTTTACTGCTTGTTGAATCAGACAAATATTGGATGGATATATATTTTGAAGAAGGAAATATTAAAAAGCAAAGTGATGAAGAAATAGCAAAAGTTTTCAGCGAAGATTATGCAACACTGCATTTGAATAAAACAAACAATATCGCGCATGAGGTCAACAAATTTTGCGCGCGCATGAA
>JAUYGA010000230.1 GCA_030690755.1 Nanobdellota archaeon | reverse complement strand
GCTGTTGCAGGTGATTTTGCTGTAAGCCCCTCTGATGAGAAAGTCGCGCCGTGTATGCCGTCTATTCCTGCCCTTCCGCCGCAGATGTAAAGCCTGTCGTCCAAATCAATGTGTTTTTCATGAGAATATAATTCACCGATTTTTATAGGCATTCTTCCTATGCTGCCGACGCCAACAATTGGTTTTCCATTATAGCGCTTGTGGTAATTTATTGTGCCCATGTTGATAGGGATGCCCATCTGGTTTCCGCCTTCTTCAACACCCTTGACAACGCCGTCAAAAATCTGTTTTGGATTAAGCAAAAGTTCTTCAAGCAGGCCTTTGATTGTCTCTTTGTCTTCACCATAAATAACTCTATCGGGGTTGATGAACTCTTTCTGGAATTTCTCATTATTGACATCAAACTTCTCGAACCTTTTGAAATATTTCTGCTTGTCCTCCGGATGACCAAGGAAATAAAACAAGAAGTTTGCAATGACTTCTGCGCCCATGCCTGTTCCTGCAAGATCTCTATTGACGCCGACAATTCCAGTTATCGCTCCGCCGTAAGGATCTAATGCTGAAGGAGAATTATGAGTTTCATTCTTTATTGATATTAACCATTTATCATTGAATCTGAAAACTCCTGAATTATCTTTATATATTGAAACACCAAGATGCGGCTTTTTCTCAAGAATCTTTAATGTCGGCTGTCTTATGTAATGGTCAAATATCCCTTTATCGCTTTCTTTTATGGATGCATTATACAATGAATGCCTGCAGTGTTCGCTCCACATCTGCGCAAGAACTTCAAGCTCTGTATCAGTCAATCTTCCTTTGTTTTCTTTTGTTCTTGCGCTCTGCATATTCAGTTCGCTGTTTGAATATTTCTGAATCTCAAGCAGGTAATCAAGCGCAAGAGAAAGTGTTCCGCCACGTTCCTGTTTTGGATTCTGCTCGATATTTGTGTTTAATGTTCCATCCTTTCCAGTCAAGATAAGTTCCGCTTCATCCATTGCGCCGACATTGACATAAAACATATTCGGACGGTCTGGCAGGATGACTGGATTTATTGTCTTATCAAAGCCATTGTTTTTTTCAAATTCTTCTTTTGTGATTATTGCAATGTTATGTATCTGAGGATTTGAAGCAAGTCGTTCAAGCTCATCTCTTAATCCCGAATTGGTCTGATTAAAATCACCTTTGACATAATGGACTGCTGAAGTGTAGACATCGCTTTCTGTTATGCCTATCAGACTTAAATCTTTTTTTAGAACTCTGGCAGCATTATCTGTGACACCTGGTTTATAGTCAACTCTTATTGCAAAATCCCATATTCTCTCTGTTGCAAGTTTCTCGTTAAAAAATGCATCTTGCGTAACATCATGATGAAGAAGTTCGCCTGCTTTCAGAAGTTCAGTATCATTAAGTTCTGCGCCATTGATGGTGTAAATCTGGGTGCTGAAAGCTCTTGCGTTTCCTATGCCAATATCACGGAGAGCAATCTCGAGCGCAGAAAGTTTTACAGAGGATTCTTCAGATTGAGAACTATCAAAACTATCTTGTCCAGAACTGCTGCCAAAAAGAGCTTTTTCAGCAATTTCTATAGTGTCTATTCTTATCTTTTGCTTTTCTTTTACAGTCACAAAAACCCCTCTTAATAGTCTATCAAATCTATCCTAAAAAATGTCTAACCTTAAATGTCTAAAACCCTTTTCCCACGCAAAATATTAAAAATATAAAAAAATATTAAATATTATAATAAACCCTAATTAAATGATTAACCTGGAATTCGTCAGGGGATATACAGCATATATAAAGATTTCTATTCAAAAGTAGGTACAAATTATCAATCAATCAAAAGGTTTTTAAATAAGTTTTATTTTCATCAGGTATGGAGCCTTGCGAATACAATACAGCGGTTGAGAATTCTAATAAACATATTGCGCTTGATGCGATTATACAAGGTAATCAGTTTGAAAAAGTTGTAATTGTTTCAACAATCCTTAAAGGGATTTCTGAAAACATACAAAACCATTTCACTCATCTTGGAATAGATTATGAGATTGGCCCGTCAATCAAATGCGGACTGAACAAACTCGATGATAATTTCAGGATAGTTCCTTATGACATGAGCAAAAATCTTTTCCTCACGCTTCATAGGCATCATGAAGCTGCAGATCTTGAAACGATTGACAGCAAACTCAACCTAGGCATTGCATTGTTAACGCACGATTCTGGAAAAAGACGTTTTCCAGAAAGTCTTCCGAAGGTCAGAAAAACAATAATCATCCCTCAACTCAGTAAGGGCATAGTTGAGGCTTATTCTTTAAGGGCAGCATATCTCGCAGCAGACATAATATCGAGAAACTCCAACCCTGATGCAAGCGGCCCAGCAAAAACTGCAAATGACGAACTGAAAACCAAACTTGCTGAGTTTCAGAAAGAATATGGAAGTTTGCTTTATTGTCCTGTTAAATAATGCATATACCAATACAGTATGTGCATAGCATCTTCAAAATTCTCGACGTGGAGTTGGAAGGAGCTGTGTTCCCGTAGGGAGCAACCCCTCACAACGCTCGTCGCTGATTTTTGATTAATGAATTTTGACCTTAGGATGCTATGC
>JAUYGA010000225.1 GCA_030690755.1 Nanobdellota archaeon | reverse complement strand
TCAGACTCAGCAGGAGTTTCTGTTACTATTGATGATATTGCAGATATTGTTTATCATGAGGAGTTTAAATCTATGATAGAATCTGTAAAAAAACCTTTAGATAAAGAGGGGATTAAGGAATATGAAAGTCAATTCGGTCCATATAAAGAGTCAACGCCTGAAGAGAAGGAAAAAACAATTGCTTCTTTTGTTGCAAGGGGTTTATTTTTATCGGCTGAATCAGAGCAAAGATTAAATCAATATGTCGAGTTGCAGGGCTCTTTAGACGATATTCTTGGTGATTTAAAGAGAGTCTGGTTTGACCAAGAAGGGCATTTGCCTATCTATTTTTCTTTTGCCAAGGAAAGATTCGGTAAAAAAGACATTTCCAATCATGCAAAGTCGATTGAAAACAATGACATAGCTTATTTTGCTAATTATGTCAAAAATAAGTTTAAGATTGAATTTGATTCTATTGCTTTCTCAAATAAAAACTTGGGGCTTATTGATGAGAGTTACAGGTATCTTTTCTCGCTCAGATTAGAGAGCATCAAAAAATATGGTCGGCATGACAGGGTGGCTGATGTGCGCAAGGAATTTTTGTCAGACCTTAAGATTTTTGAGAAGCTTTTTTCAGAAAAAAAGCAGTTTGACTTTAATTACAAAAAAGAGAACAGCTTGCGCGATATCCTGCATGCCAAAACAATAGACAATCTTAATCGTCCGATAGGCGTTTCATTTGATAATGAAGGAAGGCTCATTGTGCTCAATAATTTTTTAGTTAATCTGCTGGTCTATGACGCTAATTTGAATCTTGAGAAAGAGATCAAAGTCAATAAAGATGAATGGTGGTCTGAAAAAGATACTGACCTCTACAATGCCCAGCTGATAGTTGATGATCGCGGCCATACATTTGTTCATCATAATGAGCAGTTTTTCAAGTTTGACAATCTGTTCAATGAGATAATCGAGCGAAAAAGCAAAAAGCTTCAATCAACATCTTTAGTCAAATGGGGAAACCTAAAAGAGGATCCTGATAAGCATAAACGGTGGCATACAGTTGATGTCAAACCTTATGCAGGTCTGCTTTATGTCATACAGACAGAGCATGATTTCGGCGAATGCAGAATCATAGTTACTGATGGGGATAGATGTTTCAGAAAGAAGTTTGATGTTGCATTGGCCACTCAAGGATATTCTGGCGCGTGTTCCAAAGCGCCGAGTTTAGACATTGCTGATGAAAAAATATTTATTTCTGCAGAGAGAAAAATAGTTGTTCTAGATTTGGATCTTAATTATATGCGCGCCTTGGATTTGGGAGAGCCGAATAATCAGTTTGTGATAAACCATTTTAAGGTGTCTGATAACAAACTTTATGTCATAAATCAGCTGAAAGATGAGCCAATTCCCAGTCTTAAAATTTATCTGATGGATGGAGAAAAATGCAAGCCAGAAGCAATGGTTAATCTTCCTGATTTCTGCTATGATTGGAGCTTTAGAAAGTTTGATGTCAGCAAAGATGGAACAATTGCATTGATAAATATAGGAAAAAATAAAGTGGATGTTTATTCCACTAATCTCTTGTTGAAATGAATGTGCAACTTCCCTTTATTTTGTTCCTTAACTTCTTATTTCTTCGGCACTTTTTCCCAGTCAGCCAAAAACTTCTGAAGGCCTATGTCTGTTAATGGATGTTTTATCATCTGGCCTAGGACTTCTGGCGGGATTGTTGCAATGTCTGCTCCGATTAATGCAGATTGTTTGACTTGCGCAGGACTTCTTATGCTTGCGACAATTATTTCTGTTTTATACCCGTAATTTGCATAGATGTCTTTTATCTCTGCGATTAGGTTCATTCCATTATTGTCGATATCATCAAGCCTACCTATGAATGGGCTGACATATGTCGCATCTGCTTTTGCTGCTATAAGCGCTTGGTTTGCTGAGAAGCAGAGTGTCACATTTGTCTTTATTCCTTCTTTTGAAAGCATTTTTGTCGCTTTTATGCCTTCATCAGTTAATGGGATTTTTATTACAATGTTTTTGTGGATTTTTGCAAGCTCTCTTGCTTCCTTAACCATTCCAGAAGCATCTAAGCTGACGACTTCTGCGCTTATCGGCCCGTCGACAATCTCGCAAATTTCCTTTACAACTTCCTTGAAGGATCTTCCGGATTTTGCAATCAAGCTTGGATTTGTCGTTACACCATCAACTAAATGAGCATATTTTTTTATCTGCGCGACATCTGCTGTATCAATAAAAAATTTCATTTAAACCACCTCAAAAGTTTTATTATAATTTAATGACTTAGGGCCATGATAAGCATAGTGACTGGAATTTCTCTTTTGTTTTTATAACTTGTTATTTATTGTTCCAGAACTATTAATATGGTTTAAGGGTTGCCATCTCTTTGCGCGCCTTTATGGTAATCTGAAAATAGTGTCGCCATTGGTAAGTAGCAAAACATTTATAAACATTTGAGTGTTTTCATACTATAAAACAGGGCAATTTAACCCTTTTTTCGGAAAGCAAAAAATGTCAAAAATGCAAAAAAACCAAGATGCTCAGCTAAATAACAAATTCAGAAAACTGGGTTTTATGGAGCTTGTATGCCCAATAAATTTAGCAAGAGTTAGATATTTTATAGCCCCTGAAGCTGCAGAAACTTTGGGTTTTGATCCGCGTGAAAAACGCAGGATTATAACTTATGATTATTTGACAAACCTTGATTATCAGATTGACCAGCAGGGGTTTGAAAGAAAAGAGATACATGGACTCACTTATTTGATACACGACAATAAGACAATAGATGTTGATGCTAACACATTGATAGAACTTCTTACTGCAGGAAGTTTGCAACGGGAACTAGACCATATTGAAAATGCCCCTTATAGGAATTTCAAGCTAATTACAACTGGAAAAAAATAATCGAACAGATATATATCTTGTTTTATACTTCTAGAAGTTTATCAATATTAATAGTCTGCTCTGTTCCTGCAATCATGTCTCTTAAGACCACTTTGTTCTCTTTAAGCTCATCAGGCCCGACAATGACAACTTTTTTTGCTTTTATTGAGTTTGCCAGATCGAATTGATTACGGAGATTTTTGCCCAGGAGGTCTATTTCAACAGAATTCTTCTTGCGCAGAAGGTTTGCTATCTCTAGGCTTTTTGCGCGTACACCATCATTGACTGAAGCGATAAAGAAATCAGGGCCTTCTTTCAGATTAGGGATCAATCCTTTTTCCTGGAGAAGCAATGTGAGAGTTGAATAACCCATCCCAAATCCGGTTGCAGGGCAGGGAATACCTCCAAAACTTTCAATCATCTTATCATAGCGCCCGCCGCCGCATATGGCCCTGAATTTTCTTTCCTTGTCAAAAATCTCAAACACAGTATCAGTATAATAATCCAGGCCGCGAACAATACAGGGATTGAATTTTATGTATTTTTTTTTCAGTTTCAGTGCCTCAACAACCTGCGAAAACTCTGCAAATGCAGCTTTTGCGTCTGTATCCATTTCTAGCATTGAAAATCTTTTCAAGTCATCTATCTCAAGAATTTCTTTAAGTTTGTCAATTTGTTCATCGCTCAATCGCATTTCGGCAAGCAGGGCATTAAACTCTTTTTCCTCCATCTTATCTTTTTTGTCGACAGCATGCACCACTTCCCTGACTTTCTCTTCACCAATGCCAAGCATTTTCTTGATTGTTCCTTGTAGCATCCTTCTGTTGTTAACGAAAACAACAAAGTCATTTTCTTTTAGTCCAACGCTTTTTAGAGCATCAATTGCCAAAGAGATAACCTCTGCGTCTGCTTCCGGCCTTCTGCTGCCGAAAA
>JAUYGA010000223.1 GCA_030690755.1 Nanobdellota archaeon | reverse complement strand
TTCAAAAAATCCTGAAGTTCTCGGCTCGACAGCCTACGAAACCCCTACGAAAAGTTATATTTCATGAGTTTCATAATTCACAGTCAAATAGCAAAATAGCCGAGACTTTAGCGGGGCAAGAGAAGTAGAGGGGTAGCTTATAGCTTGCTAGCTTTCGGCTTATAGCTTGTTAACTTCTAAATTTGTTTGTTTTTGTGCAGATGTGATATTATTATAAATATGAATGAAAAAGAAGTGCAAGATGCAATTAATTACTGGATAGAGATAGCCAAGCGAGACTATGATACTATGCTTGCTCTTTTTGGTTCTGGACGTTATCCTGAAAGCCTTTTTTTTGGTCATATTATAATTGAAAAAACCATAAAAGGTTTGGTGACAAAAGAAACACGGGAACAGCCTCCATATATTCATGATCTTCTACGTCTAGCTGAATTAGCTAAACTAGATCTAGATAATGAGAAAATGGATTTTTTAGATATGTTGAATGATTTTAACATTCGTGCCAGATACCCGGAACATAAACTAAACCTTTACAAAAAATGTGATAAAGCTTTTGCGGAGAAAAATTTGGAAATTATAAAGGAGTTATACAACAAGCTATGTCTAAAACTGAAATAAAAAGAATAATCAGAGAATATGGAGAAAATCTTAAAAAAGAAAGATTTCCTTTTTCTAGTATTTATCTGTTTGGATCGTACGCGAAAGGAAATTACAATAAGGATAGCGATATTGATATTGCTATTGTTTCTGATATTTCTGCCGAAAATATGGAAAAAAAACGATTATCTATCTGGAGGGCTCGTAGAAATGTGGATTATAGGATAGAGCCACATCTTTTCACCGAAAAAGACTTTGCAAATAATAGTGATCCGTTAGCTTATGAAATCAGAAAAACGGGCTTTATCGTAATTTAAGTTTAGCATCTCATAAAGGACAATGTCCTTTTTTATGGTCCGCTTCTATCCAATAGCAAAATTGCCGAGACTTTAGCGGCTCAGAAGAAGTAGAATTTGATTACCCTCTCCTTAACAAGGAGAGGGTAGGGTGAGGTTCTGGAATTAAGAATCCTTTTTGTTGGGGGAGGAGGGGAAAATAGGTGAATTGTTTGTTATTGTGAATTGCCTGTTTTTAGGCAGATGTGGTATTATTAGAAATATGGTAAAAAAAGGAAAAATAAAGAAAATGGAAATTGAAGATTTGGCAGTCATGATGGCCAAAAGTTTTTTAGGTATTGAAAATCGTTTAACTCAAAAGATTGAAGGTGTTGAAAGTGGTTTAACTCAAAAGATTGAACAAGTTTCAACTGATCTAAAATCTTTCAAAATTGAAACGAGAGAACGATTTGACACATTAGAAAAAAAAGTTGATGGAATAGACGAAAACATAAATGCCGTTATTACTGATTATCATCCTAAAATTAAATTGTTAGAAGAAAAAGTTTTTGGTTTTTCTACATTGGAATAAAAAGTTTATTTACATTAAGTGGATGTATTTATCGTATCAAATCGTTGCTTTAATCGTATCAAAATGATACGATTGTTGTAATTCACAATTTGATAACTTTATAAAGTTTTGAGTGTTTTGACTAACTTTATAAAGTTTGGTAATATGGTCATATGGAGGATATACAACAAAAGCTCAAGGTTATCCAAAACAAGCTTAATATTACTCAGACCAAATTAGCGGATAGATTTGGGGTTTCTTTTGTTGCTTTCAATAATTGGTGGACAGGTAAATCTATCCCCCGCAAGAAAATGGGAATTATGATAGATGATTTGTTCTTGGAAGTTACCGGACAAAAAACGATTTCATCTGATAAGCTTATCGTTAAAAAACAGTCTTTGAAAAAGAAATCGTCTGGTCATAAAAGTGTTATAGAAGAAATCTTACAAAATAAGGATATTTATGATGAATTTGTTTTAAAACTTACTTATCACAGTAATAGCATAGAGGGAAGTACTCTGACTGAGGGAGATACGGCGGCTATTCTCTTTGATAATGTTTCTCTTCCAAACAAGACATTAACCGAGCAATTAGAAGCCAAGAATCATCAAACTGCATTAAATTATTTATTTGATTATATTTCTAAAAAAGAGAAGATTAATGAAAGTTTAATCTTGAAATTACACAGTATTCTTATGAATGGTATTAGGTCTGATGCAGGAATGTATCGTAATCACGGAGTAAGAATTTTAGGTGTTAGTTTGCCAACTGCAAATTATGCTCAGGTTCCAGATTTAATGAAATCTTTTATTCCTGACCTAGAAAATGATAATAATGATATTGTAAGTATTTCAGCTAATGTTCATAGTCATTTTGAGCAAATTCACCCTTTTTCTGACGGGAATGGTCGTGTGGGGCGTTTGCTTATGACAGCAATGCTTTTAAAGGCTAATTTAGCTCCGGCAGTAATTCATCAGCAACAAAAACAGCTTTATTATACTTATCTTTTCAAGGCTCAAACCAAAAATGATCAGAGCCAGCTTGAAGATTTTCTTTGTGATGCCATACTTGATGGATTTGACATATTAGAACGCACTAATAAATAGATTATCTAGTTTATAAAGGACAATGTCCTTTATGACCTTCTTATGTCCAATAGAAAATAAATGAATTATGTCTATGTTTTAAAGAGTTCAATGGATCACGAATTATATATTGGTAGTACTAATGATCTAAAAAGAAGGATGGGGGAACATAATAAAGGAAAAAGCTTCTCTACTAGCTGGCGAGGTCCTTTTGAACTTGTTTATTATGAAGCATATAAAAGTTTAGAAGAT
>JAUYGA010000222.1 GCA_030690755.1 Nanobdellota archaeon | reverse complement strand
ATCTTCTATAGGAAAAATCATCACAGCTCTTAGGGGTGATAAACAGGATTTTATTCGTATAATCAAATTTTTGGAACCTATCTTTAGAAAGCACAATATTCCTGAATAATTTAAATTTATTTAAGCGATAGAAAAAGTTATTTTCATTAGGAACCATTATTATCAGTTTCCCGTCTTCTTTTAGAAGTTTTTTAACAGATTGAAGGAACTTGTTTGGTTCATAAAGATGCTCCAGTATCTGTGACATGAATATTATGTCAAATTTTTGTTTTATCTTTATCTTTGTTATATCTCCACATATAATTTCATATCCCTTTTTTTTAAGTGATTCACATACACTTTTTTCTAGTTCATTCCCAACAATTTTTAATCCATACGCCTTCGCTGAATCAATGAGATGACATTCACCGCAAGCTATGTCAAGCGCAGATTTATTTTTTAATGACATTTTTTTATCAAGTTTTTTTAAATAGTTGTCAAACCACTTTCTTCTGACTTCATTACGTTTTTCATAGATTTCTAGAAGTTCAGTGTATTTTTCATCATACATTCCTGGAAAAGAAATTATTGGCCTCATATATATCAAAGAGCATTTATCGCACTCTATTATTTTTGTTTTAAAATCCTTTGAAGATATGTCTATGATTGCTTTTCCAGTCTTACTTCCACAAATCGGACAATTCTTTTTAATTATGTTTATTTTTTCCATGTGTTTTTGGCGACAAAAACAATCTCCTTCATAAGATGATGAAACGCCGCCTTTTATTCTGAAACAAGTAACATTTTATAAATCTTATTATTTTAACTAACGTCTTTTTCTTAGAAATTTTTAAATGAAAATATGTGTAGTTGATCATCAATTTGGTTAAAAATCAAGACGTGCATGATAAATTTTAACATAATGTTTTATAAACAAGCATGCTATTGCTGAGCTAAATGAAGAAAAAAACTAAATCTTCGGACCCGAAATTAATGTTGATTCCCATATATGTTAGCAGCGACCCTCCTTTAGGACTTGGTTCCATTGCAACGTATCTCAAAGAATATTCTAATTTTACAAATACACTTATTGTAGATGCACCATTTGATGAAGCAATTGATTTTGCTAAGAAATTATCTCCTGAGATTATCGGTTTAAGTGCTATGACTATTCATTATAGCAGAGCCATACGATTTGCACAGAAAATCAAAGAAACAAAAGAACTAAAAAATTCCATTGTTATTCTGGGTGGCGTTCACATTTCTACTCTTCCTGAATCATTAGACCAGGTTTTTGATTTAGCCGTAATTGGAGAAGGAGAAGAGACTATGCTTGAACTTGTAAATTTATTCAGAAGTAAGGGCAAAAACTTTTCAAATAAGGATTTACGAAACATTAGAGGACTCGCATTTTATGAAAACAAAAAAGTTTTCCAGACATTACGCCGGCCTCTTATAGATCCGTTGGATAAAATACCGGTTATAGATAGGGACTTTTTCTCTCAACGTTATTTCGAAAAATCGATATTGGAAACAAAGAAAGCAGTTCGGCTTTCAGGAGTATTAACGAGTAGAGGTTGTCCCTACAAATGCAGATTTTGTTCAACAAGCTTATTCTGGAATAGAATTAGATTTCATTCTGTAAAGCATGTTGTAGATGAAATTGAATATCTGATGAAACATAAAAATATAGATTTTATTTCTATATGGGATGATTTGTTTTTTGTTGATAAACGAAGAATAAGAGAAATGATAAAAGAGATGAGGCAAAGAAAGCTTTTAGGCAAGGTTAAATTTAATGCAACTGCGAGGGCAAATCTCGTAGATGATGAACTTTGTCAGTTAGGTAAGGAATTGGGTGTAGTTTATTTTAATTTTGGTTTTGAATCAGGTTCAGATAGAATGATAAAATATTTGAAAAAGGAGTCAGTCGGTTATGAGGATAATAAGCGAGCAGTAATTCTTTGCAAAAAATACAACATCTGCGTTGGTGCCGCATTTATCATTGGAAGTCCAACAGAAACAGAACAGGATATAAGAGCCACCATTAATTTTATAAAATTTATGAAAAAATATTCGAATGTCGATCTTGTTTGGATGTCTATAATGTCACCTTTGCCAGGAACCGAAATGTGGGAAATTGCTAAGAAGCGTGGCAAGGTTTCAAATCAAATGAAGAACTGGTCAATTTTCTCAGAATATTCTCTAGAAGGCCCGATGCTTCTTGATGAGTCTTTGTCTCGTGAAAAATTCATGGAGCTTTTTAAAGAAGCACGAGCCAACATAAGATATTTTGAATTACGTCTTTGGTTTAAGAGATTTTTGAACAATCCGTTTTATGTAGGGTGGTTGGCAATCAAAGATCTGAAATTTTTAAAGTTTTTTACTTTGACTAGAGCTGAAGGTAAGGAAGAATTAAGGGATTGAAGTTGATGAGGTATTTTTTGAGAAGATTTTTTAACACATAATTTACTTTGACAGTATACTTTTAAAGTTAATTCCAATTGTTGTGCTCTCTAAGCTGTTTAATATTTTTTCATTTACTATTTTTGATTATTTTTTAGCTACAACGATGATGTGAGAACCAATTGAAGGAAAATAATCTCCGAGTTTAATTGCTATGTTTTTTAAAAGAAAGGATAATTTCTTACTTTGCATTGGGAAAAAAAAATTTGGAGAGCTTTTTATAACGACTTTCATTTTATGATCTGTGAGTTGCTTTTTTAAAACAGGAAGAGTATATGCTCTTATATGACCAGCACCACCTACGTGATATTCTGGCACAAATGAAGGATACAAACCCATTAGTATTTTAGCTCTGTTAACAAATGAAACTAAATTGGGTGTTGTTAAAATCATAAATCCTCCCTTTTTCAAAACTCGTTTTAGTTCTTCTATGAAGAAGTCAGTATCATATAGATGTTCTATTATTTCACAAGAGATTATTAAATCGAAGTGATTGTCCGGATATGGAAGAAGATTTTCTAAATTATGTTTTTTTGCTTTTACCCCATTTTTGTTAGCTAGATTAACAGACTTTTCAGATATATCTATTCCATAAGTATCAAAACCAAAATCTTCTTTGAGTTTTTTTGAAAATGAACCATCAGCACAGCCAACATCTAATGTTTTTTTAAATTTGCTTTTTCTATTTAGTTTTTTTATGATATCGTATACTTTAAAAATATAAAATTTATTTTCAGCATAAGCTTTATAATAGGCATATCTTGTATTTTGGTCGTTTTTTGCGTTTATAGATTTGTTCATTGTTTTAAAAAGCAATCAGTTTAAATTATTCTTTAGTTCAGGATTTTTATGTTTTCTCTTTATTTTGTTAATAATCACATTCTTCGCCATTCCAGGGCCTCTAACAAACATCAACTTAGCAATTCCACTAAAGCCGCGTTCTTTATAAATCATCTTCAAATACTTTTTCCATTCTCCGCTCATGACAATTTTTGAATATGTATTTGATTGGCCTGCTTCTGCAATCTTTTTCAGCGTTTCATTTGAAAGGTGGGGATAGTTTATTATTGAGTCTTCCATACCGTCAAATCTGTCCCATGAATCAAATTCCATCCATCCGTTTTGTATCGCTTCTTCCCAGAGAGGGGTATTGGGGAATGGTGCTGCAATGCTGACTTGGTATTGGTCGCCATATTTTTGTGCGAATTTCATAGTTTCTTTTACCGTTTCTTCAGTATCTCCTGGTAAGCCAATACAGAATGTGAGATGGGTCTTTATTCCTATCTTTTTACAATATTCTATTGTTTTTATTGCCATCTCT
>JAUYGA010000221.1 GCA_030690755.1 Nanobdellota archaeon | reverse complement strand
TGAGCTCGAATGGATGTATGTCGTCAAAAGCCTTAAATATTGGAAGAGAATAATAACTTTACGAAGGGGAGAAAGTAAGAAAGCATTTGCTTTCTGAAATCTTTTTAATTGTAAAGAATTCTCATGGATGCATAGCATCTTACCCAACTTAGGGTTTCACCCTAAAGGTACTCAGAGACAAGGTCTCTGGCATCGCGTTCGTTACACTCAGCGATACCTGCGTTAGTGCGGGACGTCAGTGACTAGCGAGTCTCACTTCGTTCGACAAGTCACGGAGTCCCACTCCATGCAACGCTCATCGCTGTTTTGATTAATAGAATTTTGACCTTATGATGCTATGCACATATTATAAAACTTAACATTTTTATACTTCCTCAACACAAATCACCTTAATGTTAAAAATCATCAAGACAATCAAAGGAAAAAAAGAGGCAGGCAAGTTAAGCGACCTTAACAAGAATACTGCTATTTACGTTGACATAGAAGAACCTTCTAATGAAGAATTAGATGAGATTGCCCAACACATACAGTATCCTATAAAGGAGATACGTGAAGATCTGAAGAGGACTTCCAGGCCGAAAGTTGATGATTTGGGCGATTATTCTCTTATTGTTTTCAAGTCCCCTTATTTTGATGCAAAGGCAAAAACTGTCAAAACCACCGCCCTTATGATTTTTCTTTCTAAGAAAAAAAATAACGTCATCGTCATAAGGAAAAAACGGGACGTAAGGGCAATCGACAGGATTGAAGCGCTTATCGCTAAAGACAAGAATTTTATGAAGAAAGGTCCTGGCTATTTCGTTTTCAGATTGCTGGGTTTCATTGAAGATGATTTCTTTGATATAATTGAACAGATAGGGGATAAAGTGGATGTTATTGAGGAAAAAGTTTTGGCAGGCGGAAAAGAAGCGACAGAAAAAGAGACAATGAAATCTATTTTCATGCTGAAAAAAAGCCTCATCTATCTTCACAAGGCGCTTGTCGCAGATAGGGAAGTCATAAGCGCAATAGAAAAGGAATATCTTGACGACATAAGCAGAAAAGACCTAAAACATTACAGGACATTATATAATGACGTGGCGCAGATGATTGAGAATGTTTCGACATATTCAGAAATTCTTACCGGCGCTCTTGATGTTCATCTTGCAAATGTTTCAAACAACCTGAATAATATCGTCAAAAAAGTCACAGTCTGGGGTACTTTTATTTTCATTCCTACAGTTATTGCCAGCATCTATGGTATGAATTTTAAGTACATGCCTGAGCTGGAATGGCAATATGGATACTTATTCGCTCTAGGAATAATGTTTTTCTCTGTCTTTGCGGCCTGGACATATTTCAGAAGAAAAAACTGGTTGTAAGATTCAGTCTTAGGTTTTTATGAAACCTTTGCCTGCATCAATACCGCAGCTCTTCAATAAACACTTCTAGCTCGTCGTGGGGGGATGCCCCAGTCAATTGTGAGCGAGTTCGCTTACGAACGAGCTCACTCGCAGGTCAATGGGACACAGAGCCTTGACCATAATCCATCCTTTTAGCGAGGACGATGCAGGCAAAGGTGTAGGAAGTTTCGTACTAATCTTGATTTAACAAAAATTTTAAAAAAATAATCAATAGACAAGCGAAAGCAATAAAAAAATAAAAGAAAGATTCAAATATAAGTGTTATAGTGGAATAATAAGTATCATACTTGACAAAAAATGGAAATAAGTTTGCTTACGGATATCGCATTAATAATAATAGTGGCTTCAATATTCGCAGGGCTTGTCAAGCTGTTCAAACAACCCCTTATCCTAGGTTATGTCCTTGGAGGAATTACTATAGGACCTGCAGTTCTTGGTTTGGTACACAACCAGGATCTTGTGACAACTTTATCTGAAATTGGAATAGCGCTCCTTCTTTTTTTTATAGGTCTTGAATTAGACATTAAGAAACTAAAAGAAGTTGGATTGACTGCGGGGTTTATTGGTTGCTTGCATGTTATTACATCATCAGGGATAGGTTTTCTTGCAGGATATCTGCTAGGGTTTGAGATACTTGAATGCGTATTTATCGGCCTAATAATCTCATTCTCAACCACTATGATAGTAGTCAAAATACTTTCGGATAAAAACGAACTGGATTCCCTTCATGGCAAGATGATGGTGGGAATATTAATCACAGAAGATATTCTCGCAGTTTTGGCAATGGCATTTGTCACATCAATAAACAAAATCACCCCTTCTCTATTTGGGCTGGTCATATTGAAAGGAATAGGTCTTTTAGTAATATCTTATATTATAATTAAATATGCGCTGCCAAAAGTTTTTAAATTTTTTGAGAGTTCTCCTGAACTGCTATTCATGGGCTCATTAGCAGTATGCGCCGTACTAAGCGGAGTTGCATATGCCTTAGGGTACTCTCTCGCAATCGGCGCTTTCATTGCAGGAGTTGCTCTGACAACAACCCAGTATAACTTAGAAATCGCATCAAAAGTAAGGCCCCTTAGGGATTTTTTTGCAGTGCTCTTTTTTGTGACTCTTGGTATGGCAGTTGTATTCAAGGGTTTGTTTGAATTGCTCATCCCTTTCTTTGTTCTTCTTTTAATAACAGTGATAATAAAACCAATTGTCATTTTCACATATATGAAGCTATTTGGATTTGGAAGAAGAACTGCAGTACTTACAGGAGCAGGCTTAGGAAACACGAGTGAATTTGCATTGATACTTGTATCAGTTGCCGTCGGTGCAGGAATCTTGAGCCAGAGCGTGATTATTCTAACAACTCTTCTAATGGTTGCCACCGCAACAATA
>JAUYGA010000219.1 GCA_030690755.1 Nanobdellota archaeon | reverse complement strand
ATTTCATGCCTGGAACCAATACGTTTTCTTTTGGGACTGCAGGATGCAATCTGCACTGCAAACACTGCCAGAATGCGGATATTTCACAGAATCCGATTGAGGTTACCGGTTATATTGATCTTCCGCCTAAAAAAGCAGTTGATGGAGCAATATCACAAGACTGTCCAAGTATTTCTTACACGTATAATGATCCTATTGTATTTATCGAATATGCGATGGATACTGCAAAACTAGCAAGGAAAAAAGGCCTGAAAAATATCTTTGTAACAAACGGCTACATAAACCAAAAGCCGCTTAAAGATCTTTGTAAGCGCATTGACGCAGCTCATGTTGATTTAAAATGTTTTGATGACAAATTCTATAGGGAGATAAGCGCTGCAAGGCTTGAGCCTGTTTTGGAAACAATGAAAACAATGAGAAAAGAAGGCGTCTGGTTTGAAGTCATAAATTTGATAATTCCAACATTGAATGATGATTTCAAAAAAATAGAAGAGATGTGCATATGGATTTCTGAAAATCTTGGAAGATACACGCCGCTGCATTTTTCAAGGTTTTTCCCATGCTATAAACTAGCCAATCTTCATCCGACGCCTGTTGAAACATTGAAGAAAGCAAAAGAAATCGCAGATAAATATCTTGATTATGTTTACATAGGAAATATTGAAACAGAAAATGGAGAAAACACGTATTGCCCTGAATGCAAAACATTGCTAATTGAAAGAACGCCCTTATATGGACTTTATAACAACAAGATAGTCAAACCAAAAAGCGCATTAAACCCGGCTAATGAGCAAAAAAAGGTTAATGGATTAATGAAGGGCAGTAAAACAAAGGTTCCTTTTGGATTTTGTCCTGAATGCAAGCATAAAATCCACGGAGTCTTTTAAGCATTGAAATTGGTTTCTAGAGGAGCTGCTTTTGTTTTTCTGTTGTTGTTTTTTACACGAATCTGGAAATTTTTAAATCTTTTCAGAAAAATCACGAATAGTTTATAATACAAATATTTTTTTTCTGGATGCGATGGAATTCTTTCGGTTTTTTTTTGATAAAGCATATTAATCTCTTTTACTCAAAATTATTTATGAAAAAATTACCTAAAGCTTCAGCCCTGTTGTTTTTGGTTTTGGCATTATCTATGTTTTTCATGTTTTTCATCAAAGCGCAGACCGCTTTAGGCTTGCAAATAACAGAGATAATGTATGATTCTGTCGGAACTGATGATGGATGGGAATATATTGAGATTGCCCAAGAAGATTGTAATTTGACAAATCAAATAACCGATATTGAATCATTAAAATTGTTTGAGAATAATGTCAATCATAATTTAGTTTTCAATGAAAATTACACTGCCAATTATGGAAATTATTTATGCGGGGTTTATGTTATAGCGCAGGATTTAGATGCATTTTCATATTATAACATTACAAATAATATCAATATTTCTCTTTTTTTGATAGACAGCGCTTTTTCTTTAAGCAACACTGGTGAATACATTTCGATAAGAAATTCAACAAGCAGTCTTGCCGGCCTAGACTATTCTAATTTGACAGGTTATGCAAACGGAAATGGTTTTAGTCTTCAATTAATTGATGGTTCATGGCAGGAAAAAAATCCAACACCTGGCGTTTATCCTTTTGTTGATGTCGATAATGAAACAGTTGTTTTGAATGATACATTGTCTAATGTTACAAATGATTTAGTCAATAATGATACTATAGGGAATACCTCATCAACTAACATGACTATTGTTAATACAACCATTACTAATTCAACTGTTAATCCTGGAAATGTCACTCAGAATGAAACAGCTTTGGTTGTCAATAGTCAATGTAATGTTTCCATAAACATATATGCGCAGGATTTTTTTGAAGACAATAAAGTTAAATTCTTTAATGTTCTTTCAAATACTGCAAGTCCTGCAAATACAGCAAATACTGCCTATGATTTTGAGATAGAATACTGGATAGAGGATATTTTCGGAACAGTTGCAAAAAACAGGATAACAACCGCAAATACCAATCAGAAATCCTGGACAGCGGGAAAACAGCAAACTTACATAATAAAAAACAGGATAAAATGGATAGACTGCGATAATGTCGCATCCAAAAAAACAGCAGAAAAGATAATAATCATAAGATCCAACTCAAATAATATTGATTCCGGCATTGATTCTACGCAGGTTTCTGATAATCCTTCAGAAACAAATAATGATCGTAATCTAGAAAATGATTTAGTCATTACTGCGCCTATATCGCAAATGCATGAATTATTGAGCAAAATAACAATGATTTCTGAAAAGTTTATTTCTAATAAAACATATGTGAACTTTTCTGTGTATAAAGGGAACACGTCAAAAAATGCAGTGCATGTCTGGATAGACATTTTAGAAAAGAATACAACACGTAAAATCAGCGACATATATAAGACTAACATCTATCCTAAGTATTCTCAAAATGAATTCTTTGTCGAGCTCAATATGAAAAATCAGACAAATGCAATGAATTGTTCTCAAAAAATAACTTTGGTCATCGAGGGTTTGGGCATTACTGAAAAAAAGCCAATAATCTCTCAGGCTTGCCAAAATAATGTGAAAACTAGTTTAAATGAATCAAATAATCTGGCAAATAAATTATTTTCCGTCAGTTATGATGATGGCAGTTTGGTTGTTTCACGAGAAGAACTAAATTCAGTTGCCGAAGAATCTCTTTCTTTTTTGAATAATGGGGATGTAAATATGCTTGTTATTGATGCAGCGACTTCAACCGAAAGTAATTTAAACAAAACACAGCTTGGTAAAGAATACTCCACAGCAGTATATAGCTCCAATGTTGAAAAAGCTGCGAGTTATTCCTATTTCATAATACCCGGGCTTATCGTTATGCTTGCCTGGATGCTTTGGAAGAAACATTGAAACAACACTTACACAAGATAATGTAAGATGATACAAGATGGAAGCTAAAGAAATAAAAGAAAAGATAAGCGACGGCTGGATACATGCGCGAATAATAATAGAGATACTTGGAAAGCCAAAAGAACATGTAGAATCAACTCTAAAACAGTATGTAACTAAACTCAAGGAAACTGAGAAAAACATTGCAGTAATAAAAGAGGAATTTTCAGAAGCAGAACCTCAAGGAGAAAAACAGGAATTGTTTTCCATATTTGTCGAGTTAGAGCTTATTGCTAAGGATCCTGCTACACTCGCCTGGCTTTGCTTTGATTATATGCCTTCATCTGTAGAGATTCTCGAACCAGAATACTTAAAATACAAAAGAAATGATTTTTCAGGGTTCATCAATGATCTGCTTGCAAGGCTGCATGATATAGATATGAGATACAAGAATGCTTCTGTTGAGAACACTCTGATTTCAAAATCAGTAGAAACTATGCTCAGAAGACTTATCAAAGCAGCATTGAAGAATGGCTCTAAATCTTTAGAAGAACTGTCTGATGAGGCAGGGATAGGTTTAAAAGAATTGTTCATATTTTTAGAATCAATGGTTGATGATAAGATAATCAAAAGAGAAGCTGGCAAATATGCTTTGCAGGATTGATGATTGATGTTTTGCGGCTTTTACAAACAAAATAAGCTGCTAAAAAACAGGTGTTAGAAAAATAATGGTTAGCGCGCCAAAAGCCCAGGACTATGTAAGGACTGTTGAAGCAATACTGTTTTCTTATGGGAAGAGAGTTCATATAGAGGAATTATCAAAGCTTTGCAGATGCAGACAGAATCCTGAAATAATAAAAGAGGCTCTTAATCTGCTGAAACAGGAATATGATGAGAAACAGAATGCACTGATGGTTATTGAAGATGGCGATTTATGGAAATTGACGACAAGAGAGAGATTTTCAAATGTAGTATCAAAGATTGTTCCTCATACAGAACTTTCTAAAACAATTCTTGAAACTCTCGCAATACTTGCATGGAAAGCTCCGATGAGACAGTCTGAACTCATTGAGATAAGGACAAACAAAGCATATGACCATGTAAATGAATTAGTTGATTCCGGCTTTATATCAAAAGAGAAATACGGCAGAACTTATATACTGAAACTAACGCAGAAATTCTTTGATTATTTTGACCTAAAAACTGTTGAAGATGCGCACAAGATGTTTGACAAACTCCTTCCTGAACAGGAAAAGAAAGAGATGGAGTTGAGGATACAGGCTGCAAAAGAAGCAGTTGATGCAAAAGAATTAACAGGGCAGCTGCCGGTTGTTGAGCCTGAAAAGAATATCACAAAAGCATCTCTTGCTTCAGAACTCATAGAAGCTGCAAAGCATATAAAAATATCGCAGAACAAAATTCCATCTTCTGAACAGCCAGAAAATAATGCTGTAAGTATGAGCATGCCTGAGCTGCAATCACAAGAATCAGAAACACCAGACTCTTCAATAGAATCCGTCAATGATGCGGAGGAAAAAATTATTTCTGAAGAAAAAGAAAATGACTTAGAAGATGAAAAGAAATCAATCACAGATACTGCAGAAGAAATATCCAAGCCAGAAGAATAATAAATTATAAATAATAAATAAACAGATTGCTAAATAAACTATAAAATGGAAAACAAACAACTGCTTCTAATCTGCCCAAAATGCAAACACAGAATGAAATACCAATCAACAACAGCTGACCTGGCCGGAAAGTCAAAAAGATGCGTTTACTGCGGCCGTTCGTTTAAAGTTCTGAGGAATATTTTGAATTGAATGTCAAGATAATTTTATAAATCAGATTGTTTTCTTAACGATATTGATAAAAAAGAGGTTCTGGAGTTTTATTAAAATGAAAGAAAATCATCAAGAGATATATTTAGCTTTGAGAAACGCGGTTATCGCCGGCGGAAAAGCCATAATGGATGTTCATGATAGAGATGATTTCAGAATTTTCACTAAGCAAGGCGTAGAAGTGCAAGATCAGACAGCTAGAAAAGAAATTTCCACCAATTACACCACAGAAGCAGACCTAGCCAGCCACAGAGCTATAGCTCAAATAGTTGGTGAAGAATGTCATAAAGGAATCCCCTTAATATTTGAAGAAACCTACAACGGCCAAGCAACACGATGCACATATATCTCTTTTGATGAGATGGATGGCACAGAAAAATTCATAAAAAGAGAACCTGGTTTTATGGTTCTGAGCCAATACATAGAAAATGGCATTCCTGTCGTAAGTGTCAATTATGATCCTATTAATGATAAACTTTTTTATGCAATTAAGGGTGAAGGCTCGTTTATAAATGATTCAAAAATAAAATTATCTCTAACAGCAAGCATTCGAAATGCTCGAGTGATTGTCAGCGCCAGAGATAAGGAAAAACCTGAGAATGCAGACTACTGGAAATTCATGCAATCTAATTTTGGAGAAAGATTATTTTCTGGATTAGCGACCGGAAGCAGGATGGCTGCCGTATTATCAGGAGACTATGATTGTTTTGTTAATAATACATCAGAAAGTTTGCATGTCTGGGATATAGGGATGACCTTAAACATATCTGAAGCAGGAGGATTAGTTTCAAGAAAAGATGGTTCACCTATCGAGTTTCAAAAGCCAGGATTTATCGATGGTTTAGTATGCAGCGCAAATGTTGCATTGCATGAAGAAATGATTCAATTATTAATGCAGCACAAGTAAAATAAAAATTTTCATTTAATCATTTTTCTTTCTTTTTTACCGTCGACAAAATGAGGTTTTAAAACAGCAACTTTTATAAAGAAAACAGTATTTCTAAAGGGTATCCCGAATCTGTAAAACCCTCAAAAAAGGGCGCTACAGGGCCTGCAGAGGCCATTTTCTGATTGGTGGAACAGACAAAATATTTTGAAGAATATATTGAGTTTTGCGCTTCAAAAGTGTTGAAATAACCAAAAATGGCTGAAGAACAACCGGAAAGACCAGATAAAATCATTCCAAGGATAATTGAAGAGGAAATGAAGACCTCTTACATAGATTATGCTATGTCTGTAATCATAGGACGGGCTCTGCCTGATATTCGTGACGGACTCAAGCCAGTACATCGAAGAATCCTTTTTGCAATGAATTCTATGGGCATGACCCACAATAAGCCATTCAAGAA
>JAUYGA010000218.1 GCA_030690755.1 Nanobdellota archaeon | reverse complement strand
GAGATCTAAAGAGGACAAAATATCTTCTTTATGATAATATCCTCTGCCGACCTTTTTCAGTAATCCATGATTAAAAGATTGTATTCCTATGCTTATTCTGTCAACCCCTAGCTCTGCAAGTCTCTCAAACTTTCTATCATTTGCTTTTTTTGATTCTGCAAACACCTTAGGGTTTGCCTCGAAACAAATGCTCCCGCGGCGAAGCAAATAAAAGTTTTCATCAATCAGGGTAAATAATTTTTCGAGACGCTCTACCGGCCAGATGGTTGAAGTGCCGCCTCCAAAATAAACCGAGCTAACAGTATTTCGTTTGTATAAATTTCCTGCAATAATGATTTCTTTTTCCAAAGCTGCAAAATATCTGTCAGCAATTTCCTGAGAATACGGCAAGCTAACATAGGAGCAAAAAGTGCATTTTGAATAACATAAAGGAGTGTGTATGTATAGACCCATAGTTCTTCCGTCATTGTACTGAGCAGCTATCTCTAAGCCTTTAGAGCCGGCAACTGGCGCCAGAATCTTAAGCGGATAATAATTAACAAAACCATGTGCGCCGTCGTCAATTGCTTCAGGAGAAGGCATTAATGCTTCGCCAACATTTTCCAGCAGCCTATTAGCTTCACTTTTTGCATATCTCAACAATTCTTCTTTATTCATTTTAACCACTATATAATAACAACTAAAAGAAATCAAATTTGATATTATATAAAATTTATTATTAATTTTCTTGAAAAATGAGCAAAATATTTAAATAAATTAACCGTTTATCAAGCAAAATGACAAAAAAAGAACAAATACTCAGAAAAGAAAGAATGCCTGCAGCAGTCATCGCTCCTGAGAAAGAAGTTCATGCAGAGCTAAGCAAGAAGGACCGCGAGATAATAAACATCCTTACGATGAACAGCAGAACGCCTCTGTCGCAAATCGCTAAATACCTTAAGACCAGCGCTGAAGTCATCAACTACCATTACAATGGATTAAGGAAAAGGAACATAATAACAGACGCATTTACATTCATAGACCCTAAAGTTCTGGGCATACAAAGATATTGCGTCTATCTGCAGTTCCATGCTCTTTCTCAAGAAAGGATGAAAAACATCATCGAAGATTTTCTCAGCAACAAGCATGTTAATTGGGTTATTGAAACCGGCGGCAAATGGGAATTCATACTGATGTTCGAAACACTGAATCAGAATAAATACGATGAAATTCTTGACAGCATAACCTCTCCAATCAAAGACTATCTTAACGATTATTCTGTCGTTACTGTCAAAAGTTTCATTCATAAGAGCCAGCGTTATATCAAAGGCCTGAAATCAGAGGAAGAATATCGCAATAGAATAAAATTTCCATATGATAAGGAGTTAAAAAGCAAAAAAGCAGTTCCTGCCGAGATTGATGAAAAAGATATCTGGTTATTGAAATTAATTCACGAAGATTCTAGACTTACGCTAACAGACCTTGGAGAGAAGCTAAACCTTTCAAGACATTCTGTGGATTACCGGATTAAAAAACTTATTGCTGCAGGAATAATAAAAAGCTTCCTGATACGATTAAACTATCATCTGCTTGATTTCCAATATACAACAATTATGATAAAATTTAGAAGCATTTCAAAAAACAGAATGAGAGAATTCCTTAATCACATCTATGCAGACGAAAGATTTTATGCGCTGATGGAACAGATTGGGATGTGGGATCTTTCATTGATGATGTTCTTCTCAAATCCCAAGGACTTAAGAAATTTTCTTATCTCTCTGAAAGAAAAGTTCAGCGATGTCATCCATTCATATGAATCAGTAATCCATTTTGACCAGCATTACTATACTCAGCTTTGCGATGGAGTCATTGAAGAACTGATTGAAAAATCAAAAGTAAAAAAATAAAAGAACAACAATTCATTTCGGCCCAATATAAACCTCGCAATAGCTTATTCCTCTTGTGCTGTTGTCGAAAAAATAAAGGTTCTTGAAACCAAGTTCTGATGCTGCTATCGAAAGCAAGACTTCTTGCTCTCCGATCAGCAAGTTGCGTTTTGTCTCAGCATCATTTCCGTTTTGGTAAACCCTTATTACATTGTTTCTCATCTTTTGCACTAGTTCATGAGCAGCTTTTTTCGGAAATGCGAACGGATCAATTGACACAGGATTTCTTTTTGAGACCTGCTGCTGTTTTAGTTTCTTGTAAGCTGCGACAGAATGCGCGCAAGCCCTTGTCTCAGGTATCACTCTATTTGTGTTGAGGTTCCCCATGAATGAATTGTCTTCGCAGGAGCATCTCCAATCAAGGTCTATCCAGTCAGCGTATTTTGTTTTTGCGCGCTCATAATCTTTCACATCGCCGAATGGAATTGTCAACAAATCTCCTTCATAGTTTTTATCAGTTTTTCTTGCTGGGACAGAGAATCTTGCATTACTAGCATACCTGTCAACCTTTATTTCATCTTTGGCATTCAGCAGCAGCTCGATTCCATCATAAGCAACAACTAGCGGAACTAATCTTAAAGTGTTATTTCTGTTTCCAACCCAACCATAACCGCGTTCTTTCCCATCATAGCTTGAAAGTTTTGTTTCAACACTATCCTGCGGCCTAAGCCTTCTTTCCATCGCCTCTTCTCTTGGAACAGTTATCAGTTTCTTGTAATCTGCTTTCTTTTTGAAATTTTCAGACCAGCGATATTCTTCTGGAATTATCCTGATGTCAGATGGCACAACAACATATTCCCAGGGTTTCATCTGATAGATGACTTTTGCAAGCTCTTGTCGTGATTGAAAAACAGCATTGCTTTTTTTCTTCTCATTTTTTATCTGGGCCGGCGTGAGCGGCTTGAACAAAGACTTTTCCATTTTACCCTCCAAATCCACATTAAGTGAATTATTTCTTACTTTTAGTATGATACCTGTATTATGGCCAGAAACTATATCAATGATTGTGGTGATGCAATTTACCACATATCGTATTAATTTAATAGAAACATTTATAAAGGTTTTATGCCTAATAAGTGGTGTATTAGACTCGTTTTTGGGGAATAGACAGTCAATAAAGTATTTTTGGGGGACTGATGAACTTTAGTTACAAGCTAGAGGATAATATCGCGTTGTTCAACTTTGAACAAGCTAGAACTGAAATAGCAAAAGCCCTAGAAATAAGACCTTCTGCGCTTACATACACTGCATTTGAAGCATATTCTAGAATGGATGGCAAACAAAAAGCAGAATACCAAGAACTTTCCAGCGGCCTTTCATTTCTAAAAGACATGGGCATTATGTCTGATAAAACCCATGAAACAATACTTACAGGCAGTTTAGAAAATATTGCTATCACAAAAGATACAAATGAATACATAGCTCAATTAAAGGATGCAGCCAGCTTAACTGCATTCGCAGACATACCAGTAATAAGCAACAATTGTGTGAAAGATATTTCCTTAATTTCTCAGAGCCAATATCTGATATTAGAATCGATTCTTTCAGAAAAAGTCAGTCCGAAACAGCTTTCAGACAGAGTTAGAGTTGAAAAAGTAATGCTTGAAGCAGTTTACGTTGGAACAAAAAAAGCAGAGCTTGCTGAACAAGGCGTCAGAAAAGAGAACATAGAAAGCGAAATGAACAGGCAAAGAGAAGCTTATGAAAAGTTTTCAAAAGATATTTTTGCAGATTTCGAAGAGCTAGTCAGATCAATGGACCTGTAAACGTAAACCAAAAAGAATATACCGCCCTGCATCGATATCGTTACGCAATCATCAATCAAATGCACACTTGAGGGAAATCAATGGAAGATAAACTAAATATTCCAGACAATGCGCTCTCCGAGCTGAAAGCGTATTCAATCAATGCGCAAGCTGTTTCTGCAGCCGCAGGCATCAATGTTGCGTCCCTCACATTTTCTGCATTCAAAGGATATCTTTCGTTAACTGAAAAACAAAAAGACACTTTCGAAGAGATAGCAGACTCTTTAGATTTCACAAAAAGTTACAAAGGAATCTCTGAAACAGATGCAGAAAAAATATTGGTAAAAACCCTTGAGAACATAACAAGGACTGAAAACAAGCAAGGCTATCTAAACCTAGTGCAACTTATGATAACCCCCTACGCATTTTCAAAAGATACAGTATTTGCAGGCAGAGAAGAGCAATATGCGCTTGTAAAGAACCTTTTGTTTGCTTCCGACAAATTTGAATACAACACAACAACAATCTATAACAGTTATGAAAGACAAAAAGCTTTGACAGAAAAGACAATAAGGGACTTGAAGGTTTCAGAATATAAAATGGAAGGCATGCGCAACAAGGCAGCAGAGCGAAGATTAAAAAGAGAAATCAAACAAAAACACGAAGACATAGACAAACTTGTTTCTGGTTTTAGAAAACTTTTGAAGGAATGATTATCTTCTAGCGCATGCGAGACGTAAAGTTTATAAACTTCTACTATCTAAATAAATTCATGAGCGCAGATGAAGAAACTCTCATAAGGGAAGAGCAGAAAGCTATTGAAAATATGGTGAAAGCCAATAGCAAGCTTAAAGGAGAGCTAAAAGATGAACTCCATGATTTAGAGAGCCTTAGAAACGAACAGCTAAAAGGGGCGCAGATATTTAAGAGAAAGATATTGGCAGTAAGAGAGTTGTTGGCCAAACTAAATTCTCCATTGGAAAAAGAAAAATTCACGAGAAGATGTGAAGCTCTTTCTGGATTGATTCGCATAGAAATAAAGGTCATAGAACAGGATTTAAAGATAGAGCGCCATGAAGAAACAAGCATAAAGAGAGCATTTATTGTGAATAGCAACGATTACCATACATTTCAGACCACTCTCTTAGATGAAAAAAAGCGGGCGTTTTTAGCAAAAAATGCTGTTAACCAATTTGATATGGATCTGCGCAATAAGCTTATTCAGGCCCTCATAGCAAAACTAAATGAAAGAAACGAGCCTCGTGAAAAAATAAGAGCAATAGTGCAAAAAATTTTGGCAAAGGAGCAAACTGCATTAAAATACTTATATGAACAAGCAACACCTATAATTCTTCATGACGTTATTGTTAAAGACTCTGAAGTAGCAGAACGCTGCATGAGACAAATCAAATTGCTCAGTTTCCGCATGAACATCCGTAAGAAACTGGAACAGTCCATTCTTAATATTAACAAAGAGCAGTTGCAGGTCTTGAACAGAATAAAAAAAGAGCTTTATGCAAACAAGGGAGAGCTTCCAGCGCCAGTGAGAAAGAAACTAATTAGCGAATTTTCAATTTTATATGCAGGAACCGAAACCCTGATTATGGGAGGATTGCTGAAAAAAGAAAAAGAGGCATTGGAAAAATTAAATTCAGAGATTTTCATGGATGAGGAAGAGCAAAAAAAGCTGATGAGTATGGAAGAATGGGAAACAACCGCATGTATTCATTTAGCGCAATTGCTTAATAGACAGGCCAATAAGATAGCTGCAATAAGAAGAGATGCCCTCTGGCGATTCTTTAATGCAGAGGCAATTGTGAATGAATTAAGAAAACCGCCTTTTGGACCTGCTCCACCAATAAGTAAACAAGAAATAGAAGAATTGTTCAAAAAAGCAAAAAACAGCGGCGTAAGATTATAATTGTAAACTAACAATACAAAAAATCTAATTAACTTACGCGATAAACTTCCCTATTTTCTCCTGGACTTTTTTCATCTCCCCTTCTTCATATTTTCCATGCTGCCAGGGCTTTAGACCATCGCCTTTAAATCTGGGGATTATGTGAAAATGTACGTGTTTCACAACCTGTCCAGCAGCTTCTCCATTATTTAGCGTTACATTTGTTGCGTCAGCTTTAGTTCCTTTTTCAACAGCTTTTGTGATTGTGTTAACAGAATGCATCAGATGGCCGAGCTGTTTATCACTAAGAGAACCAAGTTTTTCTGTATGATGCTTTGGTATGACAAGAGTATGGCCAGGATTCACAGGCGCAATATCGAGGAATGCATAAGTCTCATCATCCTCATAGATTTTTGCAGAAGGTATCTCGCCTTTGACAATTTTACAGAATATGCACTCAGCCATTTTTACACCTCGTAATTTTCTAAGTTTTATTCAGGATGGACTAGCATTCCATTCTTTCTTGCATGCCTCAGGCATGATTTGAAGAACAGAATCGCCAAATACAATGCAACAAGATTTATTGCTATTGAAATGAAAAAATAATTCCAGTTTATCGGCCCGCCAGAAAGAAGCTGCCTCATCCCTTCAAAAATATAGGATGTTGGTAAAATGTATGCAATCTTCTGAGCCCAATTTGGCAGAGCAGAAACCGGATAAAAGACAGCGCTGAACGGCTGTATCAGCCAAACAGCGCTCCATGCAAAAGCCTGCACTCTCATCCCGAATCTGAAAATAAGTGAAGCTACAAAAATACCCATTGCCCATCCTGCAATCATCAGCGAAAATCCAAATACTGCAATGCCCAGCAGGTTTACGCTCAAAATGTTAAAACTATACATAAAATAAGATAGCAACCCAAGGAAAATAAAAGTAAGCAGCGCTCTGAAAAATCCGAAAATCACCGTAGATATAATAAACTCCGAGTCCTTCAATGGAGACGCAAAAAGATTGAAAAGGTTCCTGCTCCAGAAATCTTCCAAGATGTAGACAGAAAAATCTTGTTGAGCTCTCCAGAACAGGGTCCACATCATTATCCCGCCCATAATCATGTTAAGGATATTCACGTCGCTAGAAAGCTGATAGATGTAAAAACTGACAAAACCCCAGATAAAGATATCAATAACCGGCCAAAAGACAATGTCAAAGATTCTGTCTAACCGATTTATGGACATGTAATAGTATTTCAAAAGCAGGGCATTTATTCTGTAAAGCTTCACAATTCACCCCTTGATATCTTTATAAAAACCTGTTCAAGTGTTGGCTTTTTTATGTGCATATCTTTTATTTTAAAACCTGCTTTGATCAGAGGATGCATTATGTCATGCAGACTATAATTCAATTGGTTGATTTCAAAAACAATCTTTTCAGAATCATAATTTATTAGGCGACCGCCGCTTCTCTTTATCAAAGCTAGCGCTTTATCTTTTTTCATACCTAAGGTTAACTCAACTATTTGCGTTTTCACCAGATTCTTTAATTGCCTTGAAGAACCGAGCCTGAGAACCTCGCCATTATTAAGAAAGAGTATTCTCTTGCATAAGTATTCAACCTCAGACATTATGTGAGACGTAAATAGGATTGTAGTATTGTTGGTCTTCTGATATTCTCTAATGTACTCTTTTGTTTTGTCAGCAAAATCCGGATCTAGACCGACTGTAGGTTCATCTAAAAGCATCAATTCTGGATCAGAAATAAAACATTTTGCTAAACACACTCTTGTATTTTCTCCGCTGCTAAGCTTGCCTGCCTCTTTTTTCTTTAGATAAACTATGCTGAAGGTATCAGCAACTTCAGCAATCTTCTTTTCAACATCCTTAACTCCATATAGTTTTCCATAGACTCTGAGATTCTGTTCAACAGTGAGAGAATTATTAAGGTGGGTATATGCATTGGCAACATTCATTCTTTGCTTGATTTGCTCAAAATCTTTCCTTATGTCGTTTCCAAAAATCCTAACATGACCGCTATCCTTGCTAAGAAGCCCGCAGAGAATATTTATTGTGGTGGATTTGCCTGCGCCATTCGGCCCGAGAAAACCAAACGTCTCTCCTTTCTTTATGTTGAAAGATATTCCTTTAAGCGCATCTACTTTATTCTCCCCTTTTCCATAAGATTTTCTTAAATCCTTGACCTCAATTATGTTTGCCATGTCTGATATGTTTTGGTTTTTGTTCTTTAAAGCTCACCAGTCCTCTAAAACAATCCTTTTCTTAAATCCGCCTCTCTCTTTCAGTTTCTGTTTCCGTTTCTTCTCAATATCTTTAAAATCAACTCCATGATAATCTGCAATAGCGTGAATCACTTCAAGTATGTCGCAAAGTTCGTCAGGATTGTTTGAATCCTTGTATTCGCAAACTTCCTCATCCAGCTTTTTTATAAGAAAACTATAATATTTATCATTATCGCTTAAAATCCTAAACTTGCATTTCCCGCCATTTACGAATATTATCTCGGGAATATTGTCGCGCACAAGCTTTGGTTTTTTTGTTTGTCTCATTTTTCTGAAATACCTATGAAAAATAGTCAATAGTCACTGATTCAACTCAATAAACCTCACTTCATCATTCTCAACATCTAGAAGCGCAATGGTATATTTTTCACTTCCAAGATAGAGTGTTCCTGGGTTTATGACCCTGGTAGAACCATCCATCTCATCACCGCTCTCATGCGTATGCCCTCTTATGACATAATCATATCTTTTAGAGCTGATGAGCTGTTTAAGCAACGCAGCGTCATTTCCGTGAGTAAAGGCAATGCTTTTTCCCTTATAGTCAAGCTCGCCAAACTTCTCATAGAATGAACCGCTGATTTCATCTACTTTTTTCTTGATCATAGGGACATCGCCGTCGCAATTGCCTTTGACAAATAAGACTTTCAGGCCTGCAAATAATTTCACAGTAACAGGCGCGATTATGTCTCCGCAATGTATCACGCAAACAACTTCATTCTTCTTGAATATCTCGACAGCTTTTCTTATTCCAAAAACATTATCGTGCGTGTCTGATATGAGACCTATCATCAATCATCACCTTTCTCCTTTAAGCTCTTTTTCAAATTCTTCTGCAAACAAGACAACAAACTTATTCCTATTTTTTATTATCTTTTTGGCTGTTTTCGTGCCTACAGAATCTGCGTCTATTTTAATCAATTTCTTCTTTATATGATCTAATGTTGAGAACTCAGTTTCAGACACAAAAGGTCTAGACCTATGCATGCCTAAAGTGAATGCGCGCGCAACACCAACCGCTCCTGAAGCTTCAAGTCTATCGGCATCTTTTATTATCTGTGCTTCGATTGTTTCTGCTTTCAATCCTTTACTCCAGCGATGCGCTTCAATGCAATGTTTGACTTTGTTTATTTTTGCTTTAGGAAAATTAATCTTTGCAAGAAGTTTATCTGCAATCTTTGAACTCTCTTCTGCATGACACAGTTTTTTGTTAATACATTCAACACCTCTGCCTGTATCGTGCAAAATTGCAGCTGCTTCAATAACATCTAAATCTCCGCCTTCATGTTTTTGCAGAATTCTGGCAATGCTAAGCACTCTTAGAGAATGTGCCCATCTATCGGGATCAGCGTTCTTAAAATGCGGTTCTGCCAGTTTTTTTAATCCATCGATTTGCTTTTCATTCATTTTATTTACTTTTCATTCACTTTCCTTGTCTAACAGGTATCTTGCTAGTTTCTTAAAAGCCTGCGCTCTTTGTGAGAATGAATTTTTTGTTTCTATTTCCATGTCAGAAATTGTCACATCATATCCTATAGGAACAAATATACGGTCATATGGCATTGCTTCTTTTTGTTCATCATAGACTTTTTCTGTAATCTTTCCTTTCATCATGCCTTCAAAAAGCACTGGCTCAGAACCTGGCTCGCAGTATGCTGCGACTGTTTTGAAGTATGCATTTCGGTTTTTGTCTTTCAAGAGTCTGAATATTCCATCATATCCAATTTTTTCAAAAATGAATTTCGGCATTGCTCCAGGAAATCCAGTATATGCTTCAAAAAATAGACCAGTGTCTTCAAGCACGATGGCCTTGTTTAGTTTTGTTGAGACCATCTTTGCGCCTTTCAGCGCTACTTGTTCCATCAAGTCTTCTTTGTCTTCAGGATAAGATGCTTTTATCTGCTCTACTTCTATATCAAACTCGGCAAGGACTGCTTTTAATTCTTCAAATTTGTGCTTGTTTGTTGTTACAAAAGATATTTTCATTTTAACACCTGCTCTTCAATCCAATGTTTGAATAAATGCTTTATTGTGCTTAACTGAGATGTATCTACAAAATTATGAGGCGCGCCTTTTATTACATGAATTTCTTTTTGTCCAGATAATTTTTTATAAAATAACTGCTGATGTTCAGCTGGAGTAGAATCGTCTTTATCTCCGACAACCATAAGGACAGGCATCTTAAGTTTGGCAGCATCATCAAGCAGATTGTATTTTAGCCTGTCTTCCATGTGAGCCCATTTAAGCTTCAACCCATTTTTCTCTTCTATCCATCCTCTTCTTTTCATTTCTTCATGATTTTTGTATTTTGGAACTATTAAACTGAGTTTGCCTGAAATAACAGTCGAGATCGGCGCAAGAGCTTTTACTTTTTCAGGATATTTCTCGGCATAAAGCGCAGTGGAAATTCCTCCAAGACTATGCCCAACTAAACAAAAAGGCTCTTTATACCACTCCTGCTTACTTGCCCATTCTATTACATCGCGCAAATCTTCATAATAATTTGTGACAGTTGCATCTTCATAACTTCCATCGCTTTCTCCGAAAGTGTTTGTTGTATCAAATCTTACAACAGTAAAATCTTCTTCCTTAAAAGCTTCTGCAAAAGTTACTATGTGAGGCTGTTCTTTATTCCCGCTCAGACCATGCATGATGAAGACTAGACCTTTTTGATTTTCAGATTTCTCAAGAAACACAACTATTTTCTGGTTTTTCCGGTTCTTTATTGAGACTTTTGTTTTGGCCATTTTGATAGTAAATATTACTAAACAAAGATTAAAAAAAATGGACTGGCCGGGACTTTCTGCCGAACGCTGCATTCTGCGCGCTGCGTTCGGCCTTTGAACCCGGAGCCTTCCCGAGTCTGGTATTCAAACGTTGAGAGTATAGCCAACGGGATGCGATACCGTTTCGCCACCAGCCCATTTAACAGCATAAAATGAGAAATGGTTTAAAAAATGTTCTATTGATTCATATTGTTCAACCGTCAATTAACAAGTTTATGGAGTTCTTTGTTTATTTCATCAATATTAATTTTTTCAAAATCAAAATCCTCACCGAGCCAATTGACGATTCTTTCATTATATTCTTTATGATTTTTATTCTTCTTGATTTTTTGTAGCTCATAATAACCCCCTATGCTTCCGCAGTCTTCTGGCGGGCAGGCGCGTTCACCTGCTAAGCAAAAAGGGATAAAAGGCGCATCACTAGAATCTAAAATTTTTTCAACAACTAACGTATGCTCCCAATTGTCTCCAAAATCATAAACATAATTAAACTTTTGTTTTTCTGAATTAATAAGCAAATTTATTTTTGATTTAAGCACGCATTTCTGCGCCGGTTTTTTCTTTTCTTGCTCTTTTAGAATCTTATTTAATTTGTTCATATCTAGATTTGCTGAACCGTTTTTCAGCTTTGTTTGCTCCAACATCTCAATGAACTCAGGTGATTGGTATAATTTTTTGAAACCGCTCTCAGCAAGATTGTGTCCTTCTTCGTCAGCAGAAATACAAACATCTCCAATCTGAAATTCAAACAGGTGGTAATCATCCCAGCCCATAACTATCTGAATAACATCATGCAACTCCTGGAACATAATTTCTTCTTTAATCAAGAATCTGCGCCATATCTTTGGTGTTATCTCATCTACACTCATTTTTAGCTGGAATATTTTTGTAATGGACTTGCCTCCTTATCTGTCTTAAGCTTTGTGGTAAGGATAATGCTTTCACTGACCGTTCTTATCTTATTGAGAATATCATCTGGAACATATCTTTCTATCTTTTCTTTTGGGTAGACTATCCGCTCTATCTTCTTGCAATATAAATTCATGAATTCTGAGTGCAGCGCATTAACCTTCTTTTCCACCATCGCAGCTTTTATGATATCTTTCAACTCTTCCTCTCTTTTCTGCAGTTCAATAAACTCTCTTTTCACATGATAATATTCTTCCAACGTATCTTTATCCACTATACCAACATCTGCTGCGGGTTTAAATGAAGTCGAGTAAAATCTTTGGAAATCAAGAGCTATTTCCTCCTGGTTATCTATAGCCACCTTTCCTTTTTCAGCCAAAGCTATCACAATCATTGAAAAGCTTATGCCAACATCCATCTCTTTCAGATATCCTTTCTCGATAAGCTGCGATAAGATATCTCTTGTCTGTTGTATTGAGAATTCCTTAAATT